>JAKSCZ010000135.1 GCA_022360335.1 Pseudomonadota bacterium | reverse complement strand
GTATACAGAGAGAACGGACGCGTAGCCGGTATCGTAATCAACTGGACACCGATTGCGAATATGCCAAAAGAGATCACCTGCCTCGACCCGATTGCGATCGAGTCAAAGCTCGTGATAGACGCCACGGGGCACGACGCATACTGCGTAAACAGGCTCTCGCAGCAGGGACTTTACAAAAAGCTCCCCGGACACGGCTCGATGTGGGTCGAAAAGTCAGAGCAGGCGCTCGTTGAGTACACGGGGCTTGTACACCCGGGACTTATAGCCTGCGGAATGTCCGTTAACACCACCTACGGCCTTCCGAGAATGGGCCCGACATTTGGCGGTATGCTACTCTCCGGAAAGAAGGCGGCTCAGGTTGCTATCGATATTCTTGAAGGTAAAGAGCAGGCAAGAGCTTAACAATTAAACCTAGAACTAAACGGGGAGGCCTTTGATAAAGGGCTTCCCCATTCCTTAAAGCTTTAACAACTCCAAACAATCATCACACGGCTTTCCCTCATACTGCACCCTTAGCACGTCTTCCTGCCAGTGAGAGTTATAGAGACAGCAATTCTCGTTATCACAAAAGGCTTTTCCCGATACGTGGTATAAAACGGCTTGAAGCGCGTACGAGCAGATGATGGGAGTGGTCTTGGGGTCGTCGTATTCCACAAAGCGCCCTTTGTACATCTCATCGAGCACGCTAAGGTCCTTACCGCTCTGAATGAGGCCGCCCTTAATAAAATAATACTCCCTGGGCTTGGCCGGGGCCTCTACGAGACCCGAGGTGGAAACGAGCGCGGGCTCGCCCGTGAGCACGACGCGGGCGTGGTAGCGCCGGTCTTCAAACGTACCGAACAGCCTTCCTGTAAAGACAATATGTAAAACATCTCCATTAAGCTCTTCAGGTGTACACATACTAAGCATCTTGTGAAAAATTCTTTGAACCCAGTATCCGTCATACAGGGTTCCTCTTTGTTCCTGACCGTTTTTCAGTCTATGAATTTCAGAAGCTATCTCAGCACCAGAGGGTCTTGAGAGCATATACAGATCAGAAGATATATCTTCCACAATTGAGCCTGCCAGCTTTTCCGCCGCCTGTGAAATAATATCGTACGAGAGGCCTAGGAAATCGAGATAATCACCGCGGATCTCACATTCGAAGCCGTAGCGCTTCAGATAATCTGAAACGCCTTTTAAACTAAGCGAATCGGATGGATGATCGGAATACAAAAATACTTTTAATTGCGGGTTCATACGAGATGAAAAGATAAAGGGAATATTGGCTTAGATCAAACGGATATCTGCGCTATTACTTCAACTTCAACGGGGGCGTCAAGGGGAAGCTCGGAAACGCCTACTGCAACGCGCGCATGGCGTCCCGGCTCGCCGAAAACCTCAAAGAAAAGCTCAGAGGCGCCGTTCATCACATTTGCCTGCTGGTTAAAACCGGGGGCGCTCGCAATGTAGCCCGTAATTTTTACGATTCTTTTAACGCGCTCGAGCCCGCCGAGCTCGCTCTTCATTACGGCTATAGCATTGATAGAGGCCCTGCGTGCAGCTTCCATACCGTCTTCTACGGCAACCTCTGC
>JAKSCZ010000353.1 GCA_022360335.1 Pseudomonadota bacterium | reverse complement strand
GTTGGTGTTCGCTTGTGTTCTTTCAGTGGCATGCTCATCCGGGTCCGAAGACAAAGCTCCCGACTACAGAGTGCAGTCGATCGGCTGTCTGCTGCCTATTCCGGGAAGTTACGTCTTGAATACGAATTCGGATAGTGGATATTTCTTCTACGATTCGTCGGAAGGAAGCTTCGGGCAGATCAGAATTGATAAGTACGACGAAGCAGAATTCAAAGATATGCTTCTCCAAAGCGTAATCGTGGAGAAGATCGAGACAACGGATCGTGTGGCGATGAGTGTATTGTGGAAACTCGAGGGCCCGTCCGCTCCGGATCTCCCAGTGGCACTTTTTCATGACGATGTGGAAGTCGTTACTATTATCGGTGACGAAGCTACCAACTGGAAGAGTCGCTTTGCCTCGTGTTTGGAAACGCCGAAGCCGCAGAGACCGGATGATTTTGGGCAGATATTGTCCCGTTAGTGTGCCTCTCGATTCAAGTGGGCCAATTGCCGTCATAGATCCGGTCGTGCTCGGTCACGATCGACGAGAGACCCTGCACACCAATGATTCCTGAATACTGAAGATGAGCAGTTATCGAGCAATTCAATTCTCTGGAGGAGTCATAGGCCTGGTGTTGGTCACGGGTATGCTTGGTGGCTGCGCCAGATGTGAGCAAATTGCCGTTGCAAGATCAGAGACCGCGCATGACGAGGTTCCTTCGGTGCTGGATGCCGGGCAAGGAACGGAAGAAACGATTGGTGCCGAGTTTGATGCGCTTCTGGCGGAATTCAAAGACGGGAATTTGGAAGCAGCCATTATCGCATTCAATCTAGTGTTTCTATCCAAAGAACCAATGACGAGCCGTCGACAGATTGCAACAGACATCCTTCAGGAATCCGCACTTGCCGGACACGCTGAAGCACAGTTTATTCTTGGCCAGCTTTTGGAGGATGGACGCCTGATGCAGAAGGACCCGGAAGCCGGGCGGTATTGGCTATTATTGGCGGCGCAGCAGGGACACTATGAGGCACAGAAGAGCGTCGCTCTTTCTTTCATGGTGTCTGCTCTGGAATCTGATTCGGAGGAGGAGAAAGACCTGGGTCGGACTAATGCTATACATTGGTTGCGGGTCGCGACCGAGCGTGGTGATTTAGATTCCAAAGCTCTGCTGGGAGAGCTCTATTCCGAACGCGAGGAGACAAGGGAAGAGGGGTTGAAGTTGCTTCGAGAGGCGGCGGCGGCAGGAAGCAGTCACGCAACAGATGTTCTCCAGATTTTCGACGAGGTATTTGACGGCATAGATAGCCGATAGTACCGGCTTGAAAATCCGCTGGCCGAAAGGCCGTGCCGGTTCGAGTCCGGCCCTGGGCACCATCGGTCTTATAAGTAATTTAGCGATCTTATAAAAACTTTATAAGATCGCTAAGATTGCTGTAATTCATTCATGGACAGCCTCGATGACCCTTACGCTCCGGGTGCCGGCGCTCCGCCTCCCGCCCTGCGGGCGTTCATACCGTCTGGATGGAGGCGCTGGAAGGTCGTTCTCTGCCTGGGCTGCTCGCTCCCAAGCTCCGGTCCGCCTTGCTTCGTCTTTCTCGAATCGAGTCCGCGAAGAAGTTGGCCGATCGGGCGTTGCGCGGTCTGGCCGGTTTCGTTGGT
>JAKSCZ010000646.1 GCA_022360335.1 Pseudomonadota bacterium | reverse complement strand
TACGAATGGAGAGATGAGTATTTTGAGAGTCATTACACCGACTATATCATAGCGAGCGAGGAAGGTACTCAGTTCAGCGCTCCGGGCGATAGCGGTAAATTAATAGTAACTGCTGACAATCTTGAGCCGATAGCGTTACTGTGGGGCGGTGACGATACGATAAGAACAAGAAAACACAGACACAAAGAAGATTTTACGTTTGCAATAGATATTAATATCGTGCTCGATCGTCTTAAATTGGCTATAGTGCGGTGATGTTGCAGGCCAGTATCTCGAACCAAGGATGTTTTCGTATTGGTTTCTTTTTATAAACTCAATCTAAATCACAAGCTCGGTGTTTGAGTAGGCTGAGAACCAGCCGAACCAGAAGGCTCTGTGGGCGGGGAGGCGGTGGAGTTCTTTGCCGTCAGGGGACGTGAGTTTTGATTCCGTCACGGTCCATTTCGTGCCGCCCGAGTCGGTGGCTGTCATGTTCTGATCCCAGGTATGGAATTTAGTCCCTTTAGCCTCATAGACTCTCGAAGCGCCGGAGCTGTCCGTAAGCACTACGAACTGTAAGTCCCCTACATTCTTATGATAAACCGGGTTTTTGGATAGGAAATCAACACCTATTGCAAGGGGTTTGTCGGGATATTGGCTGAATACCAGGCCGAGAACTTCGTCTTTATTCTTTAGCCGTTTGTCCAGCTTGGGCACGTTAAACATAAGCTCGTCCGTTGCGAAGTATTCCCTGTATGCCGCGCCTTCGCCGTAGTCCCGCCTGTGGCCCGTGTCGAGCGACAGCACTTTCGTATCGGGATGGCGCTTTTTCCACTCGCCCCACGTTGTGGTGACGATGCTCATACGCTCAAGCTCTATGTCTTTCCCTACGAGCTTGCCGATGACAGGCCTTCCCCACAGGGTGTTCCAGAGCGACTGCGTGTCTTTGTCGTACATGAGCTTGTTTGAGCGGTATAAAAAGCCGCTCGTGCCGATTTTGTGATTAACTCCGTTGTGCGTGGTGTTATAAAGGATCATCGAGCCGCAGAGCGTGCAGTATACGCCCGCTACCTGCTCACCTCCCACTTCATCGACGAACATCTCGTGCCATGCCATGATGCGCTTTGGGTAGGCCCTGGCGTCGCCGTTTACCTCGAGGCCGAACACGATGTTGCCGTCTTCAAGATATTTCGCATCGTTGGCCGGGATCATCTTGGGCTGTCTTAACGGCGGTATGCCGTCCTGCACCACGCCTCCCCATCTGACCTCGTCGAGCCTAATGTCTGAAGCGTAGTCGCTTGAGAAATAACCCCCGAACTTGGGGTCGATAAGGCTGTATAGAAGAGCCTTAAACTCTGGGTACGAGGGGTGTTTTTGCTCGTCCTGGTTCCATATCCACTCATACCACTTGTCTATCTGATAGCCGTTCTTCTGCCCGGTTTTTTCCTCAAGGGTACGCACGAGCTTTCCCGTAAACCCGGGGTCACG
>JAKSCZ010000007.1 GCA_022360335.1 Pseudomonadota bacterium | reverse complement strand
TGTTTTCTTTGGATTCACATGAAACGATCAAATAGGGTGTCAGTCACCCTATTTCGCCTGGTCGGACCGGAAATAGGGTGACTGACACCTCAAATGCCGGGCTTGCATCGGTGACCTGGATGTAATAATGTACTAACGTACTGTTACATTAATACGCGCATGAAACCCAACCGGAACGACAGCGAGCGGCGCCGGATTCGCAGCGAGAACGCGCTGTTCGAAGCCGTCATCGGCCTCGAGACGATCGACGAGTGCCGCAATTTCTTCAAGGACCTGTGCACCCCCGCCGAGTTGCAGGCCCTGGTCGATCGCTGGCAGGTCGTCGAATACCTCCAGCAAGGCCTGCCCTACCGCAAAATCCACGATCTGACGGGCGTCAGCGTGACGACGATCGGACGCGTCGCGCGTTTCCTGACCGACGGTTTCGGCGGCTACCGGACTGCCGTCCAACGGACCCACCAAACTCACTGAGGACATCCCATGGAACCCCCCGAGCAGCGCATCAAGATTGCGGTGCAGAAGACCGGCCGCCTGACCGACCACTCGATCGACCTTCTCGAGCGCTGCGGTCTCAAGGTCACCAAGAGCAAGGACCAGCTGATCCGCTACGGCGAAAACATGCCGATCGACCTGTTGCTGGTGCGGGACGACGACATCCCCGGCCTCGTCAGCGACGACGTCTGCGATCTCGGCATCGTCGGTCTCAATGTCGTCGAGGAGAAACGGCTCAACCGCCTGGCCGAAGGCCGGCCTGCCCGGTTCAAGACGGTCTACGAGCTCGACTTCGGCCATTGCAGGCTGTCGATCGCCGGTCCGGAGGAAGCCGGGTACGCAGGGCTTTTGTCACTAAATAATACAAAAATTGCAACCAGTTACACTGGTTTATTAAATAAATTTCTCAATGAAAACGGCATCGATGCCGAAACCGTCTGCTTCTCGGGCGCCGTCGAGATCGCGCCGAAACTGGGTCGCGCCGACTACGTCTGCGACCTCGTTTCGACCGGGGGTACCCTGAAGGCCAACGGCTTGCGGGAGTTCGAGGTGCTGCTCGAGAGCGAGGCCGTCGTCATCCAGACCGAGAAGCCGCTCGGAGAGGAAAAACAGGCGCTCGTGGACAAGATCCTGCAACGCCTCGACGGCGTACTGCAGGTCCGCGAGAGCAAGTACATCATGCTGCATGCGCCGAAAACGGCCCTGGCGGAGATCCGCGATCTGCTGCCCGGCACGGAGGCGCCGACGATTCTCCGCCTCGACGGCAGCGACGACAAGGTCGCCGTTCATGCCGTCTGCCGCGAAAACGTATTCTGGGAGACGCTCGAAAATCTCAAGGCCGCGGGCGCCAGCTCCCTGCTGGTGCTGCCCGTGGAGAAGATGCTCGCATGACGCCGATTCCGACCTACCGGTGGGCCGAGCTCGATCCCGAAGAACGGCGGGCGGCGTTGCGGCGCCCGGTTACGCAGGACGCCGCCGGCACGCGCGAGGTCGCCGCGGCGATCGTCGCGGACGTGCGGCGGAACGGCGACGAGGCGCTTTTCCGACTGACTCGCGAGTACGACGGCGCGGCGCTGGGCGCGCTGCGCGTCACCGGCGACGAGATCGCACACGCCGCGTCGGCGCTGACCGGCGAAGCGATCGATGCGATCGACCTGGCCATCGGCAACGTCCGCCGATTTCACGAGGCGCAACGCTGCGCTGCGATCCGCGTGGAAACGATGCCGGGGGTTACCTGCGAGCGCGTCAGCCACGCGATCGACGCCGTCGGGCTCTACGTGCCGGCCGGAACGGCGCCGCTGCCGTCCGCCGCCGTCATGCTCGCCGTGCCGGCCGCCGTCGCCGGCTGCCCGGTCAGGGTCCTGTGTACCCCGCCCCGCCCGGACGGCACGGCGGATCCGGCCGTCCTGGTTGCGGCGAGCCGTTCGGGCGTCACCGAAATCTACAAGCTCGGCGGCGCGCAGGCGATTGCGGCGATGGCGTACGGAACGGAAACGCTGCCGCGGGTCGCGAAGATTTTCGGCCCGGGGAACGCCTGGGTGACCTGCGCCAAGTCGCTGGTCAGCGCCGACCCATCGGGCGTCGCCATCGACATGCCCGCGGGGCCTTCCGAGGTGCTCGTCATCGCCGACGCGGACGCCTCGGCCGATTTCGTCGCCTCCGACCTGCTCGCCCA
>JAKSCZ010000215.1 GCA_022360335.1 Pseudomonadota bacterium | reverse complement strand
GACGTCCGAACCGCCGAATATCTGGAGAACGTACTTGAGATCTGCAATTGCCATCGTCTGGTCCTTTATCGTTCTTTTTCGGGCTGCTCCCCGGGCAGGCCGTCAATGATAACCCACAAAATGTGTCGAATTGAAGGCATATTTCCTACTTGAAAAAATGCTTGGAATCGTTTGATTTTCAAGACATACTCGGCTTGGGCAAACAGATAAAAGGAGGTGATCCATGTCTCGTGGGATAACTGGGGTATCCGGAAAACTCGAGGGTCCGACGCGAAAGATGGAGCACCGGCCCGCACGTCGCTGAACTTCCTTTTCAGATACCATCGATTCCACGGAAAGCCGCCCCCCGGGCGGCTTTCTCTGCCTTCGGGGGCGCCCCCGGGCGGCGTTGCTCCGTCACGAGCACAGGACCCGGTCGAGCGCAGCGAGGGTCTCGTCGATCTCGTCAGGGCTGTTGTAGTGCACCGGACCGATGCGCACCGCGCCCCCCGAGTCGTAGATGCCGAGCGCGCGCGCGGCCTCGACGGCGTAGTTGTGACCGCTCCAGACGAAGATATTCTCGTCGGCCAGGGACTGCGCGATGTGCGCCGGGGCGGTCGTCGCATGCGTGAAAGACACCGTCGGCACGCGCCGGTCGAGCGCCTCTTTCGAGGAGATGCCGTGCACGGTCAGTCCGTCGATACGGAGCAATCCGTCGATGAGCCGCTCCGTCAGAACCTTCTCGTACTCGAACAGCAGCGCCATCGCCGCACGCAGTGCGGCGGGCCTGCCGGTCGCGCCCGCCATCGAACGTCCGATCCAGGCAAGGTACTCCACGGCGGCCGTAATGCCCGCGCAAGCTTCGTGATTCTGCGTGCCGGTCTCGAAACATTCGGGCGCGTCCCCCGGCGCCGGCCGGACCTTGTACGGTTCGAGCCGCTCGAGGACGTCGCGTCGCCCGTACAGCACTCCCTGGTGCGGACCGAAGAACTTGTACGGCGAGCAGACGAGAAAGTCGCAGCAGAGCGCCTGCACGTCCGTCGCGATATGCGGCACGGATTGCACGGCATCGACGTAGGTCAGGGCGCCCGAGTCCCTGGCCCTGGCGCAGAAGGCGCGGACGTCGTTGATCGTCCCGGTCAGATTGCTCGCGGCGCCGAAACACACGAGTCGCGTGCGCCCTGAAAGCAACTTGTCGAGATCGTCCGGATCGAACTCGGCCGTCTCCGTGTCGAACGGCAACCACTTCACCTCGAGACCGCGGTCGCGCGCCAGCAGCACCCACGGCCAGACGTTGGCGTCATGATCCATGCGCGTCAGCACGATCTCGTCCCCGGGCCGGAACAGGCGGCCGAGCGCACGCGACAGGTGCATGGTAATCGTCGTCATGTTGTGCCCGAAGACGATCTCGTCGGGCGACGGCGCATTGAGAAGGTCGGCCATCGCCCTCCGGGCCGATGCGACGACCGCAGCCGCGTTCTCGGACGAGACGAAACCGCCGCCGATATTCGCGTTGCTCTCGATCAGGCACGACGACATTGCGTCGGCAACGCTCTGCGGTACCTGCGTGCCGGCCGGATTATCGAGGTAGATTCGGCGCTTGCCGTCGTCGGTGATCGACAGCGCCGGGAACCGTGCCCTGACGGCGTCGAGATCGAAGCTCATTTTTCCTGGACGTTGCCCCCCCACTTCTCGCGATGCGCGTCTTCGGCACGCTGCCGTACTTTCCTGTGACGCCTGGCGAGCAGCAGCGAGTTCGGATCGCACACCTCGGCCTTGATGATGCCGAGGTCGCTCGCCGCGTCGAACAGGCTCGGATACCAGCGCTCCCAGTTCGGCAGCAGGGACTCGACTTTGTCGCGAAGTGTCATGAGCGCAGGGTAACCGAGCGCCCGGGGCAAGACAACGAGCCGGCGCTCAGTCCTCGAGCATGCTCAGCGAGAGCACCGCCGCAGCCAGTATCAGGCCTCCCGTCACGACCGTTTGCAGCGTCGGCAGACCGGCGACCGTCGCCGCCACGAACTCGCCGGGGAGCTGCTCCAGCACCCGAAGCGCGATACTCAGGAGCCCGCCGACCGGCTTGAAGGCAAGGAGGCCGCCGATCAGGGCCGCGATCGGCAGCGTCAGCCTGCGAAGCAGCAGTTTACGGCGAATCCTGCGAACCACGAGTGCGCTGAAACCGTCGTCGGCGATCGGTTTGGAAGCGAACATCGCTTCGAGCAGCCGGTCCTGTCCGTCTTTCATGCGCTCAACCATGTTGACGATCTTGGATGCCAAAATTCGTCCTGATCTTTTCCTTACCACGAAATATCATGGATTTCACGGTCCCCACGGGCATCGCCATCGACAGACCGATCTCCCGGTGAGACAGGCCGCACGCATAGGACATGACCATTATTGCGCGCTCCTCTTCCGTAAGCACCGCCAGGAACCGGTCAAGGTCGCCCGCCTCGTCGAAGTGCGCCGACGAGCTTCGCTCTCCGGCAACGGCGGCGTTGCCGGCCTCCTCGAGTATCTCCGCGTAGCGTTTCGACTTGCGCTTCGACTGCAGGAAGGTCGTGTAAGCCACCTTCAGCAGCCAGCCTATGAACGAGCCCTTGCCGGAATACGTGTGGAGTTTTTCCCAGGCGTGCATAAAACAATCCTGCGCGAGATCGTCCGCCAGCGTGAAGTCGCCGCTGAGCTTGCGCAGGAAATTGCGGACGTGTGACTGGTGGCGCCGAATCAACTCGCCGAACGCTGCCGTGTCCTGCGCGGACAGTACGCGCGCAACGAGCTCTTTGTCGTCGCCCGGGACCAAGCCTGCAGCTCCTCAGTCGCCCCGCTTTGCGAACTTGTTCAGAATCAGGTACGCGACGCCGATAACGAGCGGGAAGGCGGCGACTCCGAGCATCGGCCGCAGCGCGTCTTCCTCCGGAATGGCGAAAGCGAGCAGCGCGAGGCCGACGGCGAGTGCCAGCCAGATAATGCCCAGCCGGAAATCCCGGTCCTTCGGCGGCTTGGGGTGACCGAGGCGGTCAACCAGCTCGGGGCTCAGCTCCTGGCCCTTGTCGAGGGCAACACGAAACGTCTCTTGCATGTCCCGGCGGGCCTTGAAGCGAAACCAGAAGAAAATGCCCAACAAAATTATTGGCCCGACGACGGCCGCAAATCCAATCCACTCATCTGTCACTGTCTGCTCTCCCGTAGCCAATCGGTCTGCATTTGCAGTCTTCACCACTCAGATGCACGCCGCGGTCCGATTGGATGCAATAACCCGGCCCCGATCGCGAAGCCCGGGCCTGGTATCCGGCATGCAGGTTACAGGCGTACGATCCGCCGCGGACCCGTCACTGCTTTTCGACTTCGAAGGTCACCGATACGCCGGCTTCATACCTCACTTCATCGAAAGTCGGTGCGGGAGCGGGTGTACCGGCTCGCGGCGCACTCGACAGCAATCCGGTTGCCGCGGTCTCCTCGATCGCCCGGTAGTACCCGCTCCGATGGGGCCGAACGTCGGTAAACCGAAACGAGACGGCGGACAACTTCAGTCCGAGCTTGTCCTCGAAGTACCGCTGTTCTCTCAGGACCTTTTCGAGTGCCGCATCTCTGACCTTCCGTTCGAACAGCTCCTTTTCGCTGTGCTCGAACTCGATCCCGGCGAATCGCACCGCGTCATGGATATCCGGGATTTCGGCAACTCTCATAAACTCCGTTTGCTCGTCTACCGTCACCGCCATCGTATTGACGACTTCGTAGCTGCCGGGCTTGCTCCGGAACCAGCCGAACTGCGGGGACGCGGAGTACCTGGAGCTGCGGATCGCCTCCGCATCCACACCCGAACTGACGAGGTCTTCCGCGATCGACCGACGCAGTGCGTTATTGGCCTCGATCGCTTCGGCCAGATTCTTCGACTTGGTGACAATCGAAAGGGTGATTTCGGCCACGTCCGTGTAAGCGATTTCCTCCGCAGACTTGTGAAT
>JAKSCZ010000110.1 GCA_022360335.1 Pseudomonadota bacterium | reverse complement strand
GGTGTGGGATATCCTCGACGAGGTGATCCGCGAACACCCGGTCATGCTGAACCGTGCGCCGACGCTGCATCGGCTCGGCATCCAGGCGTTCGAGCCGGTGCTCATCGAGGGCAAGGCCATCCAGCTTCACCCGCTCGTCTGCACGGCGTTCAACGCCGACTTCGACGGCGACCAGATGGCGGTTCACGTACCGCTGTCGATCGAGGCGCAGCTCGAAGCGCGCGCACTGATGATGCCGTCGAACAACATCCTGTCGCCCGCGAACGGCGACCCGATCATCGTACCGTCGCAGGACGTCGTGCTCGGCCTTTACTACATGACGCGCGAGCGCGTCAACGCCAGGGGCGAGGGCATGATCCTGGCCAGCCTCGACGAGGCGCGGCGCGCGTATGAAACCGGCGCCGCCGAGCTGCAGGCCAAGGTGAAGATCCGCGTTACGGTCAGCGAGGAGAACGAAGACGGCGAAGTCGGGGAAGTCACCAGGATCGTCGACACGACGGTTGGCCGGGCGCTGCTCTCGAGCATCCTGCCGAAGGGTCTCGAGTTCCGTCACATCAACCGCCCGATGGCGAAGAAGGCGATCTCCAACGTCATCAACGTCTGTTACCGCAAGCTCGGTCTGAAGAAGACGGTCGTCTTCGCCGACCGCCTGATGTACACGGGCTTCCGTCTCGCGACGATGGCCGGCATCTCGATCGGCGTCAACGACATGGTCGTCCCCCGGAACAAGCAGGAGATCCTCGAGGTGGCCGAAGCCGAGGTCAAGGAGATCCAGGATCAGTACGGGTCGGGCCTCGTCACGGACGGCGAACGCTACAACAAGGTCGTCGACATCTGGTCGCGCACGAACGAGCAGGTCGCGAAAGCGATGATGGACAAGCTCGGCACCGAGACCGTCAAGGACGCCGGCGGCGAGGACGTCAGGCAGGAGTCGTTCAACTCCATCTACATGATGGCCGACTCGGGTGCCCGCGGTTCCGCCGCGCAGATTCGTCAGCTTGCGGGCATGCGGGGCCTCATGGCCAAGCCGGACGGCTCGATCATCGAGACGCCGATCACGGCGAATTTCCGCGAGGGCCTCGACGTACTGCAATACTTCATCTCGACCCACGGCGCGCGCAAAGGTCTCGCCGACACGGCGCTCAAGACGGCCAACTCGGGCTACCTGACGCGTCGTCTCGTCGACGTTGCGCAGGATCTCGTGGTCACCGAGACCGACTGCGAGACCCGCAACGGCATCGCGATGGCGCCGCTGGTCGAGGGCGGCGACATCGTCGAGCCGCTTGCCGAGCGGGTACTGGGCCGCGTTCTTGCCGAGCCGGTTCTGGTCCCGGGCAGCGACAAGGTTGCGTTCGACGCGGGCACGATGCTCGACGAGGCCACCGTGCAGCGCCTCGAGGAACTGTCGATCGACCACGTCGTCGTGCGTTCGCCGATTACCTGCGAGGTGCGCTACGGCGTCTGCTCGCAGTGCTACGGTCGCGACCTCGCGCGCGGCCATCGCATCAACATCGGTGAGGCCGTCGGCGTCATAGCGGCCCAGTCGATCGGCGAACCGGGCACGCAGCTGACGATGCGCACCTTCCATATCGGCGGCGCCGCGTCGCGTTCGGCTGCGATCAACAACATCGAGATCAAGGCCAACGGTATCGCGAAGCTCGTCAACATCAAGACGGTCGCGCATCACAAGGGCTACCTCGTCGCCGTGTCGCGTTCGGGCGAGATCTCGGTCATCAACGAGCACGGCCGCGAGCGCGAGCGCTACAAGGTGCCCTACGGCGCGACCATCACCGTCCAGGACGGCGCGGCCGTGAAGCAGGGCCAGATCGTCGCGAACTGGGATCCGCACACTCACCCGGTCATCACCGAGGTGGCGGGCGATCTGCGCTTCGAGGACTTCATCGACGGCGTGACGGTGGCCGAGCAGGTCGACGAGTTCACCGGCCTGACGAGCATCGTCGTTCTCGATCCGAAACAGCGCGGCGGCACGGGCAAGGACCTGCGCCCGATGGCCAAGCTGGTCGACGCGGACGGCAAGGAGATCTGTTTCGCCAACACCGAGATCCCGGCGGTGTACGCGCTGCCGGCCGGCGCCATCGTGACCTCGAGC
>JAKSCZ010000108.1 GCA_022360335.1 Pseudomonadota bacterium | reverse complement strand
GCGTCCACACCCCGAACTTCGCCGAGGCCCTGCACTCGGGCCTGCGCGAGGACCCGGACGTCATTCTCGTCGGCGAGATGCGCGACCTCGAGACCATCAGCATCGCCGTCACCGCGGCCGAAATGGGTATTCTCGTCATGGGCACGCTGCACACGAACGGCGCCGCGCAAACCGTCGATCGGATCATCAACTCGTTTCCGGCCGACAAGCAGGCCCACATCCGGACGATGATCTCGACGTCGCTCAGGGGCGTCATCTCGCAGCAGCTCCTGCCCACGATCGACGGGCCGGGACGCGCTGCGGCACTCGAGATCATGATCAACACCCCGGCCGTGTCCAACCTGATCCGCCAGGGCAAACTCGATCAGCTCGAGACGGCCATCCAGGCCGGCGGCGGCGTCGGCATGAAGTCGATGGACAGTGCGCTCATGGACCTCGTCGAGCGCGGCCGGGTCTCCGGGCACGAAGCCTATCTCCAGGCGGACAACAAGAGCAAGTTCGAACAGGTCAGAGACATGGCATAATCGCGCCCCATGTCCGACGCCCCGAGAACAATCCTGGTCACGAGCGCCCTGCCCTACGTGAACGGTTCGCCGCACATGGGCCACATGGTCGAGTACATCCAGACGGACATCTGGGTGAGGTTCCAGAAGCTGCGCGGCCACGACTGCATCTATGTGTGCGCATCGGACGCGCACGGCACGCCCATCATGCTGAAAGCGCGCGAGCTCGGTATCACGCCCGAGGCGCTGACCGAGGGGTACACGAAGGAGTTCGTCGACGACTTCGGGGACTTCGGCATCGAGTTCGACAACTACCACACGACGCACTCGCCCGAGAACGAGGAACTCGTCGGACGGATGTTCGCCGCGCTGCGTGAGACCGGCGACATCTACACGCGCACGATCGAGCAGGCCTACGACGAGAAGGAGGCCATGTTCCTGCCCGATCGATTCGTCAGGGGAACCTGCCCGCGCTGCAAGTCGGCGGACCAGTACGGCGACGCCTGCGAGGTGTGCGGTTCGACCTACACGCCCGAGGACCTGATCGATCCGGTCTCGGTGCTGTCCGGCACGACGCCGGTCAGGCGCGAATCGGAACACTATTTCTTCAGACTCAGCGAGTACGAGGGACGGCTGCGCGAATGGATGCGCGAGGCGACGCTGGACAGGAACGTCGTGGCCAAGCTCGAGGAGTGGTTTGCGGCCGGCCTGCAGGACTGGGACATCTCGCGCGATGCCCCCTACTTCGGTTTCCGCATACCGGGTACCGAAGACAAGTATTTTTACGTCTGGCTGGACGCGCCGGTGGGCTATCTGGCGAGCTTCAGGCACCTGTGCGAACGCCGCGACGACCTCGACTTCGATGAATACTTCGGGGCCGGCAGCGACACGGAGCTGTACCATTTCATCGGCAAGGACATCATGTACTTCCACACGCTGTTCTGGCCCGCCGTGCTCCAGGGCGCAGGATATCGCCGGCCGACGAGCGTCTTCTGCCACGGCTTCCTGACGGTCAACGGACAGAAGATGTCGAAGTCGCGCGGCACGTTCATCAAGGCGCGTACCTACCTCGACAACCTGAACCCCGAATTCCTGCGCTATTACTACGCCGCCAAGCTCGGCCCGACGATCGAGGACATCGACCTGAACCTCGACGATTTCGTCGCGCGCGTGAATTCGGACCTCGTCGGCAAACTCGTCAATATCGCGAGCCGTTGCTCCGGATTCATCACCAAACGCTTCGAGGGGCGGCTTGCCGGCGCGCTCGCGGACGCGTCGCTGTTCGCAGAGTTCGCCGCAGCGTCGGAGCCGATCGCCGCACACTACGAGAATCGTGAATACTCGAAGGCCATGCGCCTCGTCATGGCGCTCGCAGACAAGGCAAACCGCTACATCGACGAGCACAAGCCCTGGGTCATGGCGAAGGACGAAGGCCGGCGGGACGACGTACAACTCGTGTGCACGCAGGGCATCAACATGTTCCGCAGCCTGATGATCTACCTCGCGCCGGTGATCCCGGCCGTCGCGGCGGGCGCACGCGAGTTCCTCCGCGAAGACGGCTGGCGGTGGTCGGACGCCGCCGCACCGCGGCTGGGCGCCGCCATCGACCCGTTCCGACCGCTACTGGCGCGCGTCGACCCGAATGAGGTCGAACGCATGGTCGAACAATCGAAGGAGAGCACGCCCGTGGCCGAAGAGAACGCGGAACGGAGCGACGTAATCGACATCGACGACTTCGCCAGGATCGACCTGCGCATCGCGAAGATCGACAAGGCGGAGCCCGTCGAAGGCGCCGACAAGCTGCTCGCACTGACGCTCGACGTCGGAGGCGGGCGGCGCCGGGTTTTCGCCGGCATCAAGGCCGCCTACGACCCCGAATCGCTGGTCGGGCGCCACGTGGTCGTCGTCGCAAACCTCGCACCGCGCAAGATGCGCTTCGGCGTCTCGGAGGGCATGGTGCTGGCGGCCGGTCCGGGCGGTTCGGACGTCTTCCTGCTGTCCGCGGACGACGGCGCAACGCCGGGAATGCGCGTCACATAGAAGCCGTCTCGGGAATACCCGTACAATAGACGGATGAGTGAGCTCTTCGTCATCCTCGTAGGCACCGTACTCGTCAACAACTTCGTCCTGGTGCGATTTCTCGGCCTGTGCCCGTTCCTCGGCGTCTCGCGCAAGCTCGAGGCAGCGATCGGAATGTCCCTCGCAACCGCGTTCGTACTGACGCTGTCGTCCGCCACGGCCTATCTGCTGCACCGGTACGTTCTCGTCCCGCTCGAGCTCGAGTACCTGCGGACGATCGCGTTCATTCTCGTCATCGCCGCCAGCGTGCAATTCACCGAGATCATGGTGCGCCGCATGAGTCCCCTGCTCGACCGGATCCTCGGCATCTACATCCCGCTGATCGCGACGAACTGCGCCGTACTCGGCGTCGCGCTGCTCAACGTCCAGCAGGAGAACAACCTGCTCGAGAGCCTGCTCTATGGTTTCGGTTCCGCGCTTGGCTTCACGCTGGTACTGGGGATGTTTGCCGGATTGCGC
>JAKSCZ010000068.1 GCA_022360335.1 Pseudomonadota bacterium | reverse complement strand
GAGGACGTCGCGGCGGACCCGTTCGGCTGCATCGAGCATCGCGTACTTGGTCGCGATGACGTTCGAGCCCGTCTCCCGGCGCACGGCCAGCATGATGCTCCGCCTGCCGTCGATGAACGACAGCCTGCGGATCTCGAAGTGGTCGAGCTCCACGTCCGCGAAATCGCCGAGGCGCAGCAGCGCATCGCCGCGCCGCTCGACGATGAGATCGCGCAGCTCGTCGAGATTCTCGAAGCGGCCGATCGTGCGCAGCAGGTAACGGCGCTTGCCGCTCTCGATCTTGCCGCCCGAGACGTCCCGGTTGCGCGCGCGGATCGCATCGCGGATGCCGGCGATCGTCAGGCCGTGGTCGGCGATCCGAGCCGGGTCGAGCACGATGCGGATCTGCCGCTCGGCGCCGCCCCAGACGTTGACGTCGGAAACGCCCGGCACGTTCGACAGGCGCGTCCGCACGTTGTCCTCGATGAAGTCGCGCATCATGTCCATGTCGAGGCCGCGCGGATTGCCGGGCAGCGGCGTGACGGTGAAGTACATGAACGCGTTCGACGAGAACGAGCTGGCGAACACGCGGGGCTCGTCGACGTTCAGCGGATACGACGGCACCTGGTTGAGTGCGTTGTTGACGCGGATCAGCGTGTCGACCATGTCGGTGCCGAACGGGAAGTCGAGTTCGATCGACGCGCTGCCGCTCGATGCGCTCGCCTCGAGTCGCTGGAGATTGGGGATCGTGCGCAGGTATTCTTCCTGTTCGATCAGGATTTCCTTCTCGACGTCCTGCGGCGTCGCGCCCGGCCACGACGTGCGTACGCTGATCGTGCGCAGCTCGAGGTCGGGGATCATCTGCACGGGGATGCGCGTGGCGGCCAGGACGCCGAGCACCGTCAGCATCAGTGCCGCGACCGTCATGAGCAGGCCGTTGCGGATGATCGCTTCAAACATGCCCGAACCCCGGCGAGGGCATCAACGGACGGTCACGGCCTGGCCGTCGCGCAGCACTTCGTTGCCGCGCGTGACGACGGCGGCGCCCGCGTCGAGACCGCTGCGCACCTCGATCAGGCCGTTGTACTCCACCCCGATCCCGATGCGCCGTTCGCGAACCGTCGCCTCGCCGCCTGTGTCGTCGACGATCCAGACCGTCGTACGCCCGTCCTGGTAGCGCAGCAGGGCGTCGCGGGGGACGACGACCCCGGAGCGCTGCGCGTCGATGCGCAGCGTGCCCTGCGCCGACATCCCGGGCGTTACCGCGGCGGTGTCGGCCGCGTCGGCGACGACGCGCAGCAGGAAGGTGCGCGCGCCGGGATCCTTGACCGGGACGATCGCCTGGACGCGGCCCGGGATCGCCGTGCCGGCAACGGCGTCGACGCGAACGTCGACGGGCGTCGCCCGATCGAGTTGTGCATAGTGACTCTGCGGCACACGAAAATCGAAGCGCAGCCGGTCGGTGGCGACGAGCTCGACCAGGCCGTCACCCGGATTCACCCATTCGCCGACTTCGGCGATGCGCCGGCTGACGACGCCGGCGAACGGTGCGCGCACCGTGTGCCGCCGGACGACGGCCCGCTGCTGCGCGACGGCCGCGTCGGCTGCCCGGACGCCGGCTTCGGCGCGCGCGACCTCGGCGCGCAGGGACTTGATGGCCGATTCGGCGATGGCCCGGGTCGGGCCGATCTTCTCCGCCTCGCCGAGGCGGCGGCGGGCGTCCCCGAGTGTCGCCGCCGCCTGCGCCGCCTCGGCCTGCGCGCGCTGTAGCGCCAGCTGCTCAAGTTCGCGGTCGAGTGCGACGATGACGTCGCCCGCATCGACACGGTCCCCGGCGTCGACGTCCATGGTCTCGATCAGGCCGGCGACCGACGGCGACAGGACGGCCGACTGCGGCGACGTCACGGTGCCGTTGACGTGCACCAGCTCGACGATCGGCGCCGTCTTCGCCTCGGCGACCGTCACGGGCGGGCCGGCGGCAAGCGCGCCGGCCGCGAACGCGGCGAGGATCAGGGCGCCGGCTGCCCGGCCTATCCGGAAGCGGTGGGACATTCGAGCCACTTTACCCGCCCGGGACCCGCGGCGCACGCGGGAGTTGCCCGGCATCCCGATTGCCCGCACGCGGTCGCATCTGCGATCATGGAATCTCCAAGCGCCGCCCGAGGACATGCGATGCTCGTTGTCGAGAACCTGGTCAAGAACTACGGTGAGCTGGCGGCGGTCGACGACGTCTCCTTCGAGGCGGGCGCAGGTACCGTTTTCGGCCTGCTCGGCCCGAACGGCGCCGGCAAGTCCACGGCGATCAACTGCATCTCGGGACTCCTGACGCCGACCGCGGGCCGCATCGCCGTCAACGGCCACGACGTCGTCAAAGACGGCAAGGCGGCGCGCGCCTCGCTCGGCATCGTGCCGCAGGAGCTCGCCCTCTATGAAGACCTGCCCGCGATCGAGAACCTGAGGTACTGGGGCAAGGCCTACGGCCTGCGCGGCAAGGCGCTCGTGGACCGCGTCGCCACGGTGCTCGAGACGATCGGGCTCGCCGACCGCGCGAAGGACGTGCCGAAGGAATTCTCGGGGGGCATGAAGCGCCGCCTGAACTTCGGCTGCGGCGTCGTGCACGAGCCGAAGGTGCTGCTGCTCGACGAGCCGACCGTCGGCGTCGATCCGCAGTCGCGCGCGAAACTCTTCGAGCTCGTCGAGGCGGCCCGTGCCGGCGGCGCCTGCGTGCTCTACACGACGCACTACATGGAAGAGGCCGAGCGCCTGTGCGATTCGCTCGCGATCATCGACCACGGCAGGATCATCGCCGAAGGTACAGTCGCGGAACTCAAAAGCCAGCTCGGCGCCCGCGACGCGCTGCAGCTCACGGGACACTTCCCGGCCGAAGCGACGGACCGGGCGGTCGAAGCGCTGGGCGCGGACATCGGGGACCTCGAGCTCCTGAGCCGGGCCGAGGACTCGCTGCTGCTCACGCTGTCGAACGCTTCCCGGCACCTGCCGGGGATCTTCGCCGCGATTTCTAACGCGGGCGGCAACGTCACCGAGACGAGCCTCAGGAGTCCCAACCTCGAGACGCTGTTCCTGCTCCTTACGGGCAAGGAACTGCGCGAGTAGCGATGAGCTTCCTGATCGCATCGGTGAAGAAGGACCTCGCGCGCTGGGCGCGGGATCGCGCGGCCATGCTGATCTGGCTCGGCATCCCGTTCCTGATCGGGGGAATGATCACGTCGATGATGGACGGCGGCGGCGCCGGCCCGACGGCGACACTCCTTATTACCGACGAAGACCATTCCTTTGTCAGCGGCTTCGTCGCCGGCGCCTACGGCCAGGAGCAGATGGCCGACTTATTTCTAGTCGAGCAGGTGTCGGCAGAGGAGGGCAAGCGGCGCATAGACGACGGCGAGGCGAGCGGACACCTGACGATCCCCGAGGGCTTCCAGGACGCGCTTCTCAACGAGACGCCCGTGACGCTAACGCTCAAGACGAATCCCGCGCAGACGATCCTGCCGGGCATCATCGAGGACGTGACCGAGGTCCTGCTCGATCTCGGCTTCTACGCGCAGCGGCTCTTCGGGCCCGAGATCGAGGCCATCCAGGGCGCGATCGAGGAGGACGGAGCGAGCGACGCGTTCACCGCGGGCATCTCCGTCGACATCCAGAACAAGTTCGAGACCATCGGCGCGAAACTCGACCCGCTTATCCTGGAACTCGAGATCGTCGAGCCGCCGCCCGAGGAGCCGCAGCCCGATTACGCGCTGCTGTTCCTGCCCGGCATCATCCTGATGGCCGTGCTGTTCAGCTCCGGCAGCCTCGCGGCCGACTACTGGGTCGAGCGCGACAAGGGCACGCTGCGCCGGCTCGTCTCGGCCCCGGGCGCATTGGCCGGGTTCGTGACGGGCAAGGCCGTGGCCGCGGCCATCGTCATGGGTACCGTGGTGACCGTCACCCTGGTCGTCGGTTTCGCCTATCACGGCGTCGCGTGGAGCAAGTTCGTGCCGTCGCTGCTGTGGGTCACGCTCGGCGGCGTCGGCCTGTTCGCGTGGTTCTCGGCCCTGCAGATGCTGTTCCCGAACGGCCGGGTCGCGAACATCGTCACGACGGTCCTGCTGTTCCCGCTCATGATGGCGGGCGGCAGCTTCTTCCCGTTCGCCGCCTTGCCGGAGTGGATCGCGAACATCGGGCGCCTGGCTCCCAATGGGTTCATCGTGGATCGCATGGGGGTCGAACTGACGTCGGCCACGGCCTGGGCGATCGATGCAAAGAGCTGGCTGACGGCGTTCGCGATCACGGCGAGCGGGCTTGTCCTGAGCGCCCTGCGCCTCAAGACCGGGTTCGCGCGCAGGTGACGGCATGAGGAATACACTGTTCATCGCCTGGTCGGACGTGCGCGCGCAACTCAGGGAAGGCTCGACGCTGCTGTGGCTGCTGGTCATGCCGCCGATCTTCTTCTACTTCATCGGCACGGTGACGAGCGGGTTCTCGTCGGGCATCAGCGGCGGGCAGGGGACGCCGTTGACGGTGATCGCCGAGAACCCCGGGTTCATGCAGGACCAGGTCGAGAGGCGACTCGTCGCCAACGACTTCGCGCCGACCTGGGTCGAGGCGCTCGAGACGGCAGAAGGCGAAGCCGCACCGACACGCACGCTGACCTTCGACGCTGCGATGAGCGACAAGCTGCTCGCCGACGAAGCCGTAAAGGCGACCTACGATACGGAAGCGAACGCCCTCTCGCGCGAGTTCGAGGAGATTCGCATCCAGCGATCGCTGTACACCGTGCTCGCCGACGTCATCGTCGCGGATGCGACGGCGGGGCCGTTGAGCGAAGAGGCGCTGCAGACGGTCAACGACGCACCGCGCGTGTGGCAGCTCGACGTGTCGACGGCAGGCCAGAGGAAAAAGATCCCGACCGGGTTCGAGCAAGCCGTCCCGGGCATCCTCGTCATGTTTACGTTGCTCGTTCTCCTGACGACCAGCGGCACGACCCTGGTGCAGGAACGCATGCAGGGGTTGCTCCGACGTCTCGCCTCGACGCCGATCTCACGCGCCGAAGTGATCGCCGGGAAATGGGAAGGCCGCATGGCCCTTGCCGCGATCCAGGTCACGGTAGCGCTCGCCTTCGGCACGTTCCTGTTCAACATGGACTGGGGACCCGACGTCGCGATGGTCATCCTCGTGCTCGCGGTGTGGGCGGGATTCTGCGCCTCGGCCGGACTCTGGCTCGGAACCGTGGCGAAAACGGAAGCGCAGGCAGCGGGCCTCGGCGTGCTCGCCGCAAACCTGTTAGCCGCCCTCGGCGGCTGCTGGTGGCCCATCGAAGTCACGCCCGAGTGGATGCAGATGATCCAGAAGACCATCCCCACGGGATGGACGATGGATGCACTTCACAAGCTCATCAGTTTTCAGGCGGGGGCGGCGAGTGTGATACCGAATGTGTTGTTGCTGATAGCGGGGGCGGTTGTTTTCGGGGTGTTGGCGGCGCGAAGGTTTAGGTATGAGTAGGAAGGACCAAAATTCAAGTGTGATAACGGCGTATCGTATCCGATTCTTGACATCGCTTTATACGGGCGACGGATGGGGGAGATGAAGTCCATGCGATGGGTCGATCCGAACTTGACGGATGGCGTGTGGACAACTTTCCAGACAAAAGCAGGTGTCGCGCAAAAGGCAATGATTCCGACCATTCTAGTGGGCGACCTGATCGAGCGACAGAAGAGCAGCAATTCTCCTTGGGTGTTTCCGAGCCCATCGAAATCGGGCTACGTAGAGAAGATTAAGAAAGCGTGGGATACCGTCTGGGAGCACTCTGGGCTGCACGACCCGCAGGCTCGCGATCTCCGTCGTACGCTAGCCAGTTGGGTGCAGAATGTAAATGTCCCGATTGCTGCTGTGCAGGAGCAGCTAGGCCATGCCAGTGTTATGGCTACTGCCAAACATTACACAGAGATCAACCAGACCGTACAACGCGCCGCGCTAGATGCTACAGTGAAGAGTATGATGGATGTCGGTGCCGAATAAGGTGTCCGGCAGCGCAAGTTAGAGAGGCGGTG
>JAKSCZ010000621.1 GCA_022360335.1 Pseudomonadota bacterium | reverse complement strand
GATTCGGTCTCTTCTTCGCCTTCCCCGGCCGATTCCGGGTCGATGCTCGATGCGTCGTTGAAGATGTCGGGCGCCTCGTCGACGACCTCGCATTCGGGCACGTTGCCCTCGCGGAACACTTCGAAGACGAAGTTACGCTGATTGGCGCGGGCAGGGCAACCGGTTTCGGCGTCGATGCGGACCGTCACGATACCCTCCGGCATCGGCATCCGGTTCTCGGGCACGCCCTCGAAGGCAACGCGGGCGAACTCGATCCAGATCGGCAAAGCGGTGCGCGAGCCTTCCTCGCCCGGTCCCAGCGGCAGGTCGTCGTCGTAGCCGACCCAGACGACGGCCGTGAGATCGGCATTGAAGCCGCCGAACCAGGCATCGCGGCGATCGTTCGAGGTGCCGGTCTTTCCCGACAGGTCGTTGCGCCGGAGTTCGCGCCAGGCGCGCACACCGGTACCGTTGCGCACGACGCTGCGCATCATGTCCTGAATGAGAAACGCGTTCTGCGGTGTGATGGCCTCGGGCGCGACGTTGACGTTCTCGAACAGCTCGGGGGACACGCTTGCGTCCGGGCGATAATCGTTCGCGATCTCCGCCATCTCCTCGAGCGTCATCTGCCCGGCGGGTTCGTCGCCGAACGGCGGCTCGGGCGTGTCGTCCGGGAGGCACTCCGTGCAAACGACGGCGGGGTCGGCGCGATACAGGGTCTCGCCCTCCGGCCCGTAGATCGCGTCGATGACGTACGGCCGTATGCCCCGGCCGCCGTTCGCCAGGATGCCGTAGCCCTGCGCCATGTCGAGCGGCGTCGCCGTGCCGCCGCCGAGCGCGAGCGAGCCGTTGTACGGCAGGGCGGCGCCCCCGAAGCCGAATTTCCCGATGTGCCGCACGGCGTTGCCGACGCCGGTTTCGGACAGCAGCAGGCGCACCGAGACGAGATTCATCGATCGCCTGAGAGCGTCGCGCAGGCGCGTCGGTCCGTAGAAGCGGCCGCTGTAGTTGATCGGCCGCCAGAATGCCTCGAGCTCGGACGACTTGATGACGACGGGTGAATCGAGCACGACCGTGGCCGGGGTGTTGCCGTGCTCGAGAGCGGCCGAATAGATGAACGGTTTGAACGACGATCCCGGCTGGCGATAGGCCTGCGTCGCCCGGTTGAACTTGCTCGTCGTGAAGTCGAAACCGCCGGTCAGCGCCGCGATCGCGCCGTCGAACGGATCGATGGACACGACCGCGCCCTGCGCTTCGGGAACCTGTGCCAGCGCCCAGGTGCCTTTGGTCGTCGGCATGACATGGACGAGGTCTCCGGCTGCGACGACGTCGGCCGCCGTCTCCGGCTCGGCCCCGGTCGTCTTGCGGTCGAGGAAGGGTTTCGCCCAGCGCATGCCTTTCCAGGGCAGGGTATCCGTCACGCCGCCGTGCATGACGAGCGACGCCGTGTCGTCCTCGTGCACGGCCGTCACGAGCGCGACGGACAGCCCGCCCGGCGCGTATTGCTCGAGCAGTTCCCGCAGCTCGATCGGCCACTCGCCGAAATCCGTCGCGGCCAGTTCGCCGTTCCACTCGACGCGGGCGATCGGGCCCTTGTAGCCCCGCCGGCGCGTGAATTCCAGCAGGCCGTTCCGCAGCGAGTGGTTCGCCGCTTCCTGCAGGCGCGAGTCGAGCGACGTCACGACCCGGTAGCCGTCCGTATAGGCGCCTTTGCCGTAGCGCCGGAGCATCTCGGCGCGGACCATCTCGGCGACGTAGGGTGCGCTGAGCTCGACGTTGGCGCCGTGCAGCCGTGATTCCATCGGCTGCGCCATCGCGTCGTCGTAGGTCGCATCGTCGATATAGCCGAGATCGTGCATGCGGCCGAGTACGTAGCCGCGCCGCATCTCGGCGTTGGCCGCGCTGTAGACCGGGTTGTATCGTGACGGCGCCGGCAGCACGCCGGCCAGCGTTGCGGCCTCGCCGACGCTCAGTTCGGCGAGACTCTTGTCGAAGTACACCCTCGCGGCGGCCGCCACGCCGTACGCGCGCTGGCCGAAGAACATCTTGTTGAGGAACAGCGCCATGATCTGTTCCTTGGTGAACTCGCGCTCGATCTTCCAGGCGAGGAAGGCCTCACGCAGCTTGCGCGCGAAGCGCCGTTCGCGGCTCAGGAAGTAATCGCGCGCGAGCTGCTGGGTCAGCGTCGACCCGCCCGTCGAATCGCCCGTCGTGACGAGTTCGACGACGGCCCGCAGGATGCCGCGATAGTCGATGCCGGGATGCGCGAAGAAACGCTGGTCTTCGGCCGCGACGAACGCGTCGACGACATGCGGCGGCAGCTCGTCCCAGCTCACGAGAATGCGCCGTCGTTCGCCGATCTCGGAAATGAGATAGCCGTCGCGGCTGTAGATCCTGAGCGGAATCTGCAAGGGGACGTCGCGGATCGTCTCGGCCGCCGGCAGGCCCGGCTGCACGTAGTAATACGCGCCGATGACGCCCGCCGCGCCGCCGATGGCGCCCGTCGCGGCGAGCGCGAGCAGCGCCACGAGCGCCCGAATCGGTTTATGCCGGCGAATGTGACGCAAGCCCGATTTTTTTTCCGTTGATTTATGCATAGTTACAGGCGTTTTCGGCCGAATATCGCGGAATCACGAGGCGCTGCGGTGCCCGATTAAAGCGTAACGTGGTGCTCGGACGATGACGAGAATGTGGCTTTTTTGGGGCAGCGGCTCTTGGGAGGCGGACATCCGGCGCGATGATAGACATTCCTTCCGGAGCGCCGCAATAAGGATCGTGAACGCAGTCACGTTTTATTTAACATTTTCTTGATATATAGTTAAATCGGATTGCTCGGGTTCGACTCATATTTGGCTCGCAACTTACCGACTTAGAAGGAAATTTTAAGTGCTTTTCGGCAACAAACAACAGCCACTGCTGGGCCTCGATATCACGACCTCGTCGGTCAAGCTGATCGAGCTGTCGCAGAGCGGCAGGCGCTACCGGGTCGAGTCCTATTCGGCCGAGCCCACGCCGCCCAGCTCGGTGAGCGAAAAAGCCATCGTCGACGCCAAGGCCGTCGGCGAGGCGATTCGACGCGCCGTCAAGCGCGCGGGCGCCAAAGCCACGGACGTCGCGGTGGCGATCAGCGGCGACGCGGCGATCACGAAGGTCATCCAGATGCCGTCGAGCCTCTCCGAACGGGACCTCGAAGGCCAGGTCGAGATTCAGGCCGACCAGTACATCCCCTTCCCGATGGAAGAGGTCAGCTTCGACTACGAAGTGATCGGCCCGAACGACAAGGACCCCGAGCTCATGGACGTGCTGCTGGTGGCGTCGCGCACCGAGAACGTCGAACAACGCCAGTCCGCGGTCAATGCCGCGGGGCTGAATGCGCAGATCGTCGACGTCGAGGCCTTTGCGCTCGAGAACGCCTGCCGCCTGCTGAGCCACCAGATCCCCGACGGCGGGATGGGCCAGTCGGTCGCGGTAGTCGACATCGGCGCTTCGTCGACGACGTTCAGTGTCCTGCAGGACCTCAAGGTCGTTTACACGCGCGACTTCAACTTCGGCGGCCAGCAGCTGACCGAGGAAATCATGCGTACCTACGGCCTGTCGATGGAAGACGCAGGTCGCGCCAAGAAACAGGGCGGCCTGCCGTCGAACTACCAGCCCGAAGTGCTCGAGCCGTTCATCGACGACATGACGCAGCAGGTGAGCCGCTCGCTGCAGTTCTACCTCGCCTCGGGCGGCGGGCGCGAGCAGCCGGACATGATCCTGGTCTGCGGCGGCTGCGCGAACATTCCGGGCATCTCGGACGTCATCTCGAGCCGCGTCGGCAGCCCGACCGAAGTCGGCGACCCGCTCGGCCAGATGAAGAT
>JAKSCZ010000595.1 GCA_022360335.1 Pseudomonadota bacterium | reverse complement strand
TCCTTTGCTACACTTAGCATCCATTCGGGACCTTAGCCGGTGGTCTGGGTTGTTTCCCTCTCGTCCACGGACCTTATCGCCCATAGACTGACTCCCTAGATACGGTCAACGGTATTCGGAGTTTGATTGAGTAGGGTACCCCGAAGGGCCCCTATCCCATTCAGTAGCTCTACCCCCATTGACTATCACTAGAGGCTAGCCCGAAAGCTATTTCGGGGAGAACCAGCTATCTGCGAGTTTGATTAGCCTTTCACTCCTATCCACAGGTCATCGGAAAAGTTTTCAACCTTTACCCGTTCGGCCCTCCACGGACTGTTACATCCGCTTCAGCCTGCCCATGGATAGATCACTCGCTTTCGGGTCTACTCCGCTTGACTGAATTCGCGCTATTCACACTCGGTTTCCCTTCGGCTACGGGCCTGAGACCCTTAACCTCGCCAGACAGAGTAACTCGCCGGATCATTATGCAAAAGGCACGCCGTCAGCCATTGCCCCGAGGGGCCATAGGCCTCCGACAGCTTGTAAGTACATGGTTTCAGGTTCTATTTCACTCCCCTAACAGGGGTTCTTTTCACCTTTCACTCACGCTACTGTTGCGCTATCGGTCGCACGAATGTACTTAGCCTTGGAGGGTGGTCCCTCCGGCTTCACGCCGGGTTTCCCGTGTCCGGCGCTACTCAGGAACCAACCAGGGAGAGCCAATCTCTTTCGCCTACGGGCCTGTCACCCTCTATGGAGGAACTTTCCTGAACTCTTCGGCTAGAGACGACCTTTGTAACTCCCCGCCAGGCCACACCCTGGCACGGTTGGTCCTACAACCCCACGGGAACACAGGTCATGTGGACCGTTAGGTACTCGCGGTTTGGGCTGATCCCCGTTCGCTCGCCGCTACTGAGGGAATCTCGGTTGATTTCTGTTCCTGCGGTTACTTAGATGTTTCAGTTCACCGCGTTCGCCTCCCTACCCTATGTATTCAGGCAGGGATACTCAGCAAGCTGAGTGGGTTTCCCCATTCGGAAATCCCCGGGTGAGCTCGTTTGTCAGCTAACCGGGGCTTATCGCAGACTACCGCGTCCTTCATCGCCTCTTACTGCCTAGGCATCCACCGTGTGCGCTTAGTCACTTGATCATATAACCCAAAACGTTCCGGGCGAGTTGCAGTTTCCGTCGCGTCCTTCTGTGCAAACGACTTCGGCTGCAGCTCCGCCTGGCCGTGAACCAGGCGTCGTATCTCGTGACATGTGCAAATGCGACACTTGAATTGAATGAATCGAACGATCGATTCACCCACTCAAGACGTCAGAAATATTCCAGATTGTTAAAGAGCAAACGAGAAAGGCCTCGCCTTTCCCTTCCAAAACTCGTTGCAACGCTGCGCGAAATGGTGGAGCCAGGCGGGATCGAACCGCCGACCTCCTGCGTGCAAAGCAGGCGCTCTCCCAGCTGAGCTATGGCCCCTCTTATAACTTCGTCCTTTGTCTTTATGTTTCGTTGCACTCGTTCTTCGGTCGGTCATGTACTTGTATGTACACTCCCTCCTCATCACTCGTGCGCCTTACCTAAAAACAAATGACTCGTTCTAAGCACCTACCTGTATTTTTGTGCGATTACTTCGTTATTTGCTCGCTTACTTCGGTCATTTACCAATATGTAAACTCCCTCGTTCGCTCGCAAGCCGCCTCGTACTCACTCACAATTCCTACGTAACACTTCCCTAAGAAATTGGTGGGTCTGGGAAGAGTTGAACTTCCGACCTCACCCTTATCAGGGGTGCGCTCTAACCAACTGAGCTACAGACCCGAGCTAACTTGTCTATTTTTCGCCATGTTTCGCTAATCTTCCTCGCTCGGTCAGTTATGTACCTGATGTACACGCCTTCCCTCGCTCGTTGATTATCTCACCTGACAAAAAATATCCGGCGTTATCTCACATTCTGTTGTACGCCAGAATCCTCGGTCCAGTCTTTTATCAGTTGGACCTCTACCACCTTTTGTCTTTTTGGGATCAAGAAATTTGTTGTGGGCACTCGTGACAGTGTTGAATCACATT
>JAKSCZ010000134.1 GCA_022360335.1 Pseudomonadota bacterium | reverse complement strand
TGCGCACGCGATTGATGCGCCGCTCCGCATTGGTGAAGGTGCCGTTCTTCTCGAGGAACGACGTGCCCGGCAGGAAGACGTGCGCGAACTTCGCCGGCTCGTTGAGGAACAGGTCCTGGACGACGAGACACTCCAACTCGCCCAGAGCGGCCCCGACGTGCGTCGTGTTCGGGTCGGACTGTGCGACGTCCTCGCCCTGGATGTACATGGCCTTGAAGTCACCCGCGATCGCGGCATCGAACATGTTCGGGATGCGCAAGCCGGGTTCGGGGTCGATCGCGACGCCCCAGTGCCGCCCGAACTGCGTGCGCACCTCCTCGCCCGAGATATGGCGGTAGCCCGCGAGTTCGTGCGGGAACGAACCCATGTCGCAGGAGCCCTGCACGTTGTTCTGGCCCCTGAGCGGGTTCACGCCGACACCGGACCGCCCGAGGTTGCCCGTGGCCATGGCGAGATTGGCCATCCCCATGACCATCGTCGAACCCTGGCTGTGCTCGGTCACACCGAGGCCGTAATAGATCGCGCCGTTGCGCGCACCGCCGTAGAGGCGGGCGGCCGCGCGGATCGTCCCGGCGTCGACGCCGGAGACCTTCGCAACCTCTTCGGGCGAGTTCTCCGGTTTCAGGATCATCGCCTTCCACGCTTCCCAGGACTCGAGGTCGCAGCGCTCATTGACGTAGTCCTCGTCGGCCAGGCCTTCGCTGACGACGACGTGCGCCAGCGCGTTGACGATCGGGACGTTCGTGCCGGGCAACAGCGCGAGGTGATGTGCAGCCTCGACGTGCGGCGAGCGTACGAGGCCGATCTCGCGCGGATCGACGACGATGAGTTGCGCACCTTCGCGCAGGCGGCGCTTCATCTGCGAGGCGAACACGGGATGGCCTGCGGTCGGGTTCGCGCCGATCACCACGATGACGTCGGCGTCCATGACGCTGTCGAACGGCTGCGTGCCGGCCGACGTGCCGAGCGTCGTCTTCAGGCCGAAGCCCGTCGGCGAATGGCAAACGCGCGCGCAGGTGTCGACGTTGGTGTTGAGGAATGCGGCGCGCACGAGCTTCTGGACGACGTAGACTTCCTCGTTCGTGCAGCGCGAGGACGTGATGCCGCCGATCGACTTGCGGCCGTGTTCTTTCTGGATCGCCTCGAACCGTTCCGCCGCGAAGCCGATCGCCTCGTCCCACTCGACCTCGCGCCAGGGATCCGACGTCTTCTCGCGGATCATCGGCGTCAGGACGCGGTCGCGATGCGAGGCGTAGCCCCAGGCGAACCGGCCCTTGACACAGGAGTGGCCGTGGTTGGCCTCGCCGTCCTTCCAGGGCGTCATACGCACTACCCGGTCGCCTTTCATCTCCGCCTGGAACGAGCAGCCGACGCCGCAATAGGCACAGGTCGTGACGACCTTGCGATCGGGCATGCCGTGCTCGACGATGCTCTTCTCCATGAGCGTTGCCGTCGGGCAGGCCTGTATGCAGGCGCCGCAGGAGACGCATTCGGAATCGAGAAAGTCCTCGCCGATGCCGGCCGAGACTTTCGATTTGAAGCCGCGGCCCTCGATGGTCAGTGCAAACGTGCCCTGCACCTCGTCGCAGGCACGCACACAGCGGGAGCAGACGATGCACTTCGAGGCATCGAAGCGGAAGTAGGGGTTGCTCGCATCGACGGGCGCGTCGAGGTGGTTCTCGCCGTCGAACCCGTAGCGCACCTCGCGCAGGCCGACGGCGCCGGCCATGTCCTGCAGCTCGCAGTCGCCGTTGGCCGGGCAGGTCAGGCAGTCGAGCGGATGATCGGAGATATACAGCTCCATGACGTTGCGCCTGAGTTGCGCGAGTTTGTCCGTCTGGGTGCGGATCCTCATGCCGTCTTCGACCTTCGTCGTGCACGATGCGGGATAGCCCGTCCGGCCCTCGATTTCGACGAGGCAGAGGCGGCAGGAGCCGAACGGTTCGAGCGCATCGGTCGCGCACAGCTTCGGGACGTCGACGCCCGATTCGCGGCAGGCGCGCAGGACGCTCGAGCCCGCTTTCACGGTGGCCGGCAGGCCGTCGATCTCCACGCGCACGGTGCCGGTCGCCGGGCCGGCCGGCGTGCCTAAATCTCTCTGCCGCGTCCTGTTCACCGCTTATTGTCCATTCTCTCCGGCCCCGGCGCGAAGTCTTCCGCGAAGTGCTGCAGCACGCTGCGCACCGGGTACGGGGTCATACCGCCCATGGCGCAGAGCGACGCATCCTCCATCGTATCGCAGAGTTCGACGAGTAAATCGTAATTTTCGTCGCGTTTCCCGCCTTTGATCATACGATCGATGACTTCCACGCCGCGCGTCGAGCCGATCCGGCACGGCGTGCACTTGCCGCAGGACTCCAGCGCGCAGAATTCCATCGCGAAACGCGCTTGCCCGGCCATGTTGACCGTGTCGTCGAACACGACGATGCCGCCGTGGCCGATCATCGCACCGATCCCGACGAACGCCTCGTAGTCCATCGGCGTGTCGAGCTGCCCGGCGGCGAGATACGCGCCCAGCGGCCCGCCGACCTGTACGGCCTTGACGGGCCGGCCGCTCGCCGTGCCGCCGCCGTAACCCTCGATCAGGTCCCGGAGCGTGATGCCGAAGGACTTCTCGACGAGACCGCCGCGTTTGACGTTGCCCGCGAGCTGGAACGCCAGGGTGCCTTTGGAGCGATTGCATCCTAAGCCCGCGTAGCGCTCACCGCCCAGGTTGACGATGTTCGGCACCGACGCGAGCGTCACGACGTTGTTGACGACGGTCGGTTTGCCGAACAGGCCCTCGATCGAGGGCAGGGGCGGCTTGTAACGCACGATGCCTTTCCCGCCCTCGAGGCTCTCGAGCATCGCGGTCTCCTCGCCGCAGACGTAGGAACCGGCGCCGACGTGCAATTCGACGTCGAAGTCGAAGCCGCTGCCCCGGATGTTCTCGCCCAGCCAGCCAGTTTCTCGCAGTGTGTCGATCGCGCGTGTCAGGATCGCTTGCGTCAGCGGATACTCGGAGCGCAGGTAGATGTAACCCTTACTCGCGCCGACGGCATAGCCCGCGATCTCGATGGACTCGATGAAGCCGAACGGGTCGCCTTCCATGAGCATGCGGTCGGAAAACGTGCCGCTGTCGCCCTCGTCCGCGTTGCAGGCGACGTACTTCCGGTCGGCCTCGGCGTCGGCGACCGTGCGCCACTTGATGCCGGTCGGGAAAGCCGCGCCGCCGCGGCCGCGCAGGCCGGACGCGGTCACCGCGTCGATGACGGCGTCGGGCCCGGTTTCCCAGGCCTTTTGCAGCGCCTCGAATCCCCGGTGTGCGAGGAAGT
>JAKSCZ010000206.1 GCA_022360335.1 Pseudomonadota bacterium | reverse complement strand
GCAGCTTGTGCCGATGCTCCTTTGGCGATTCGTCGCGAAGGCACGCCAGGTTGTCCTCGTCCATCGCGATGATGTAGTCGAATCGCTCGAAGTCGTCGTCGCGTACGCGTCGGGCCCGGATGCCGTCGAGCGACATTCCGCGTCGTTCCGCGGCGGCACGCGCGCGCCGGTCGGCGGGCTCGCCGGCATGGTAGGCGTGCGTACCGGCCGAGTCGACCTCGATCCGTTCTTCCAGGCCGGCTGCGGCGACGAGATGCCGGAATACGCCCTCGGCCGTCGGCGAGCGGCAGATGTTGCCCATGCACACGAAGAGGATACGAATTTTATTATTAAATTCCGTCATGGCGATTATCCCTTCGAGGCATGTACCAATCGGGGCATCCAGCATACGATGCCTGGATGCACAACGCCGTTGGTGCTATCGGCGCTGCCGAGATCTTCGCTATCGACGATCAAACCGGCATCGTCTGCCTGCCCGGGGCAGCCAGCACCGCGTTACGGGGATAGTTGGCGTTTTCTACGGCGTTTCGGAGGTTACGCGCTATTTCTTTGCCGGCGGCGGTTCCGGCAACGGAAGCTGCCACGAACGGAATAAGGCCGGCCAGGTAAGTCATTGCTTTCATTAGCATTCCCCGTTATCCATGCAAAATCGACACCGTCGAGATGCCGGGCCATGCATACGCTGACACGAGGAAAGCGCCTCTTTTATTTCCGGCCGCAGATGATCGGTCTGCAGCGCAACGAGGGTCTTGTATTCAAGAGAGGCCCGACATAGGGCCACTCGCGCCATTTATGCGAGAGTCAGATTAGTCTGTCGGGTGTGAGGTGTCAATCTTGTAACTTACTGACAATGTGACAGATTTAGGAATCGATCGGAGTGAGTGCCGCGAATGCTGCGCTCGGGTTGGTGTGGTGGATGCCTTATCTCCGCTGCCCGACGGAATGAGCGGCCGCCTTTTTCATGCGCCGGTCAGTGCCGCCGCGACGCGCGCGAGGTCGTCCTCGGTATCGACCCCGGCGCCGGGCCTCTCGGCCGGCACACCGACGGCTATCGTCATGCCCAGCGACAACGCCCGCAGTTGTTCGAGCCGTTCGCAGCGTTCGATTTCGGACGGTTCGGCGGCGACGAATCGTCGCAGTACACCGCAACGGTAGGCATAGATGCCGTGATGGTGCAGCGCGGCGCCGGCCGCCTGCTCGTCGCCGCCGCGGTCGCGCGCATACGGAATCGCGGCCCGGCTGAAATAGATGGCGTGGCCGAGCGCGTCGCGGACGACCTTGACGCAGTTCGGGTCGTTGAAATCCGCGCACGACTCGAACGGCGAGGCCAGCGTCGCGATATCCGCCGTCGCATCGTCGAGCAAGGACGCACACCGGTCGATCAGCGACGCCGGCATCGCGGGTTCGTCGCCCTGCAGATTGACGACGATCCGCTCGTCGGACCAGTCCATCAAATCGGCGACCTCGGCAATGCGTTCCGTCCCCGAACGGTGGTGGTCGCTCGTCATACAGACCCTCGCCCCGAACGCCTCGGCCGCGTCCGCGATCCGTTCGTCGTCCGTCGCGATCACGACGTCGGACGCGGCGCTCTCGCAACCTCGCTCGTACACGTGCCGGATCATCGGCTTGCCGCCGATCTCGCGCAGCGGTTTACCGGGCAGGCGCAGCGATGCGTAGCGCGACGGGATGACGACCACGAAGTCAGTCATTGCCCTTCCCTGCCGGCTTCGGTGACGAGATGCCGGAATACGCCCTCGGCCGTCGGCGAGCGGCAGATGTTGTCCATACAGACGAAAAGTACCCTTATGGATGACTCTCTATTCATACGCTCTTCAATCGCGTAGTCCGCAATCCCGTCGAGGTCCGCAGCCGCTCTCGGTGTGAGCCGGAACTGAGCCGTCATGCCCGAGCTTCGGTTCGCTCGACAACAGACTCGATGTCAAAGCCCTCTACAAAGTCCTTCCTGGCCGCCTGTAAACGTGGCTGTAGCGGGACGATATTGGATATCTTCTTCGTGCTCATGGCCCCGGAACGGTGTCCAGACTCTTGGTTGCCATCGTCACTCACATCGCTCCCGATCGAATTACTCCTGTTACTCAAACGACTCGGGCCATTTTCTCGACGTGTGATACACGCTCAGAACCTGGACCTCTTTCCCGCTGATGCGATACGGGACGATATACGGTATGCCGTGAATGACGAGTTCATATGTACCTCGCACCCGCCCGTTCCGACCCATCCTGGAATGGTCCCGCAGCTGATCCACAGCGATGCGGATATTTTGCGCGACCTCAAATGCCGCACGTGGATTTTCTCTCGCGATGTATTCCTGAATTGCCAGCAGAGCTTCCGCAGCCGGCGTCGTCCAACGAATGCGCACGGTCAGGCGTCTTTGTACTTATTAAATATCGCGTCCATTTCGGCATCTGATGCAAATCGGCCTGCATCCGCGGCTTTAATGCCTTCCTTGATGCGCTCGTCTTGCCAGGCCAGCAGTTCCAGATACTGGTCGATCGCCTGGTTTACCAGGTAATTGCGCGACCGGTCCTGTTGCGCGGCCAGCTTATCGAGCTTTCTGACCTTTTTGCGTTCAGTCCGAACACTGAATGCTTCTGTTGTCATGCTGCTCTGCCTTATTGGTTCACCTGGGTTTACTATGATTACATTGTAATCATACCGCAGATTTGCCATGAATTGAGAGACGCAATTGACCGGGGAAGTCAGTCATTGCCCTTCCCTGCGCGCAGGCGAGATTCGATCTGCTCGAGAATCGGCGCCGCATCCTGCGGTTCCATGCGGACCTCGACGGGCACGTACCAGTACTTGTCGCTCATGTCGCGCCGCCGTTTGACGGCGTCTTTCTCCGTCATGAAAACGTCGAACCCGTCGCCGAAATCGAGGTCCCTGCGGCCGAGCGGCGCATGGTCCGGAAACGCGTGCTCGATGACCTGGATACCCCGGCCGCGCAGCAGATCGAAGAACCGCGCCGGATTGCCGATGGCCGCCACGGCATGGACGGTCGTGTCGGCGAAACGATCGATGGGCCGTGTCAGCGAGCCGTTCAGCCGGCAGGCTTCGTTTGCGACGAGCTCGAACGAGACGGCATTCTGCTCGGCGACGGTCAGCTCGAACTCCCTGTCGTGCAATGCGCCGTTGACGAGCACCTGGTCTACGCCGTCGAGCCGATGGGCGTTCTCACGCAGCGGTCCGGCCGGCAGCAAGCGGCGGTTTCCGAGGCCTCGAGCGCCATCGACCACGCAGATCTCGTAGTCGCGGTCGAGACGGTAATGCTGCAGGCCGTCGTCCGCGACAACCGCATCGACCCCGTCCTCGGCGAGCATTTCCGCCGCTCGAAGCCTGTCGGGGTCGACGACCACCGGGCAGCGGCCGCGCCTGGCCAGCAGGACCGGCTCGTCCCCGACGACGGCCGGGTCGCTGCCGGCTTCGACGCGCATCGAGGTACCGGACCGGCTGCCGCCGTAGCCGCGACTGGCGACGCCCGGCGCGAAGCCGCGTTTTCTCAGCTCGTGGACGAGCCACAGTACGATCGGCGTCTTGCCGGTGCCGCCTGCCGTAATATTGCCGACGACGATCACCGGCACGCCGGCCCGATGCGTGCGCAGAGCGCCGCAGTCGTACAGGAAACGCCTCGCGCTCAGCACGACCCAGTAAACGGCCGTCAACGGCAGCAATATCCAGCCGAACGCCCCGTTCGCGTACCAGACCCGCTGCATCCAGTTGTAGATCGTCCCGTTGATCACTCGTCCTGCGGTTCGTCACTGAATTGCATGCGATGGAGCGCCGCGTACTCCCCGTCCTGCCCGAGCAATTCGCCGTGGGTTCCGGACTCGACGATGCGGCCGGCGTCGAGCACGATGATCTCGTCGGCTCTTTCGACCGTCGACAGACGATGCGCGATGACCAGGGTCGTGCGGTCTTTCATCAGCGCGCTCAACGCCGACTGGATGCGTCGTTCCGCCTGCGTGTCGAGCGACGACGTCGCCTCGTCGAGGATCAGGATCGGCGCGTTTTTCAGCAGCGCGCGTCCGATCGCGATGCGCTGACGCTGCCCCCCCGACAGCAACACGCCCCGGTCGCCGACCATCGTGTCGAACCCGTCCGGCAGACCGTCGACGAAGTCGAGGATATGTGCGGCGTCCGCCGCGTCCCGCAACTCGTCCATGGAACGGCCCCTGAGCTGCCCGTACGCCAGGTTGTTGGCGATCGTGTCGTTGAACAGCACGACGTCCTGCGACACCAGCGCGATGTTGTTGCGCAGACTCGCAAGGCTGTAGTCGCGGATCGAGGTACCGTCGATCAGGATGTCGCCCGCATCGAGTTCGTAGAACCTGGGCAGCAGGCTGGCGAGCGTCGTCTTGCCGCTTCCCGAACGTCCGACGATCGCGAGCGTCTGTCCCGCCCCGACGTCGATGCTCACGCCGTCGAGAACCGACCCGTTGCCGCCGCGATACGAGAAGCGCACGTCGCGAAAGCTGACGTCGCCGCGGACGCGGTCGATTGCTACCCGGCCCCGGTCCCTCTCGTCCTCCTCGTCGAGGATGGCAAACAGGCTGTCGGCGCCCGCGACGCCGCGCTGCAGCGTGGCGTTGACGTTGGTGATGCGCCTGACGGGCTGCAGCATCAGCAACATCGCTGAGAAGAACGCGATGAATTGTCCTGCGGTCAACGCGTCCTTCAGGGTCTCGCGCGCAGCCATGTAGATCACGAGTGCGATACCGAAGCCGAATACGATCTGCGTCACCGCACCGCCCAGCGACCGTACCCGGATCAGCTTCAGGTTCTGCCTGCGATTGCGCGTATCGGCGTCGTCGAGCCGCTCGCGCTCGTAGTCGTAGCCGCCGAACGCCTTGACCACCCGGTTGCCGCGGACGACTTCCTCGGTTACCTGCGTGACGTCGCCGACCGAATCCTGAATCCGGCTGCTGTACCTGCGGAACGCGATGCCGAGCAGCCGCACGAGATACGCCACGATCGGGAACAGAATCGCGACGAAGACGGTCAGCTTCGGGCTGTACCACAGCATCACGGCGAAAGCCGCGATCACGGTCAGCACGTCGCGCACGGCGATCGTGACGACGCTGGTCACGGACTCGGCCACCATTTCGACGTTGTACGTCATGCGCGACAACAGCGGCCCGGCCGTCTGCCTGTCGAAGAAACGCGTCGGCAGCGTGAGGTACTTGCCGAATACCTGGCGGCGCAGGTCGCTGATGACCTGGCGCCCGATCCAGCCGAGCGACGCCTCGGTCGCGAAACCCGACAGGCCGCGTGCAATGAAGATCGCCATGAATGCATAGGGAATCCAGCGTGCCGTCTCGAGTTCCTTGCCGACGAGCGCCTCGTCGGTCAAGGGTGCGAGCAGCGCGACCAGGCCCGCCTCGACGACCGCGGTCGCGGCCATGCCGGCGACGGCGACGAAACCGATCAGCTTGTGCGGCGTGACGTAGCGCCACAGTCGTGCATAGACGATTTTGACCTGGGGATCGATCCGCCGGCTCACGTCATTCCACCGGATCGTTGACCGTCGCGATGCTGATCCGTGTGAAGCCGAGCCGGCCCGCAACGTCCATCGCGGTGACCACTTGCTGGTGTTTCGCGTTCGCATCGGCGCTGATCGTCAGCGGCAG
>JAKSCZ010000216.1 GCA_022360335.1 Pseudomonadota bacterium | reverse complement strand
CGGACGGGGGGGGCGACGACGGCGCTGGTCATCGGCGCCGAGACGCTGTCGCGCATCACGAACTGGGACGACAGGACGACCGCCGTACTGTTCGGCGACGGCGCGGGAGCCGTGGTGCTCGAGGCGAACGACGAGCCGGGCGTCCTGGCCACGCACATCCACGCCAACGGCGAGTTCGAGGACCTGTTGCATACCACCGGCGGCATCTCGCTGGGTTTCGATGCGTCCTGCGACCGGGACGGCTACGTGCGCATGGAAGGCAACGCCGTTTTCAAGCGGGCCGTCGCGACCTTCGACAGCATCGCCCGCGAAACCGTCGCGGATCTGGACGGCCAGTTCGACGATATCGACTGGTTCATCCCGCACCAGGCCAACCTGCGTATCATCAAGGCGGCAGCGAAGAAGCTCCGTATGCCGATGGAGCGTGTGATCTGCACCGTCGACCGGCATGCCAATACGTCGGCCGCGTCCATTCCGCTGGCGCTCGACCTCGCGATCCGCGACGGGCGCATCCGGCGCGGCGACCAGATTCTCATGGCGGCCTTCGGGGCCGGTTTCACGTGGGGATCGGCGATGATCAAATTCTGACCGCCCCGGTCCGGAAAACCCGCGACAAATGTCCGGTTTCTATATATTGTAGATTCTGAAGAAGATATTGTAATTATTTGTTTTTAAAGTATTAGCAATATTCCGGCAATACCTGCTATGCTGGCGGCGGCCGCCGCAAGCGTGGCCTGCACAAGAACGACAAGACTTACGACAAGCTCACAAGAAGAAGCACAAGGGGAATTTCATGGGACCAGGAAAAATTATCCAGATCGTTACCGTGGTTGTCGCGCTCGTCGCGGGCCTGATGGGAGGCTTCCCGCAAAGCCCGCTGGTCATTGCCGTACTCGGCGCAGTGTCGGGCTATTTCATCGCCGATGACGATCGCATGCGTTTCCTGATCGCCGCCCTGGCGATCACCGCGTTCAGCGGCGGCCTGGGTGCGATCCCGGCGGTCGGACCGTACATCTCGGCAGCCCTCGGAGCGGGCGGTCTGGCCTCGGCATACGCCGCGGCGGCGGTCACGGTTCTCGTCCTGGGTGTGATCGACAAGCTCAAACCCTGATCCGATTGCCGTTCACGTCGATCGCAAAGGCCGTCCCGCGGGGCGGCCTTTGTTACATAAGTCGCCGGATAACGCGATTGCCGGCGATTTTATGTGATCGCGTTCACATTTCCGCGACTTGCCTGTTTCTATACTGCGATATTCAGATTGTCGCCGAACACAGACAGAGTCGCGAATGGACAGGAACATGCACAAGGATTTCAGCGAGATACCGCTGTCGGAGTCCAACGTATCGCTCAGGCTTGCCGACATCCGGCGGCGTTGCTACGAGCTGATACAGAATGACGAGGCGCTCGAGCTCAGCCTCGAGGAGCCCGCCAGAAGGCCCGACGGGAACGACCCCTACGATCTCGGCTAGCACGGCCGCCGGAGCCCGGAGCCGCGAACGCGAAGCGGGGCGGCGGCGCGTTCGACCGGAACATCACATCTGGCTCGCGCTGCTCGGGCTGTTGCCGTTCGGCCTCAACTACATCCTCCGCGAGCGGCCACGAATTCGACTTCGACGCGACTTTTACGTACATCGCGTCTTTAGCGTATTTGGCACTATTCGGTTCGGTGATTGCGTTTGGCGCGTACCTGACGCTGATCGGCCGCATCGGCGCGCACCGCGCCGATGCGTTCGAAAGGCTGCGTCTCGGGGAGATGATTATGTGTGCACGGAACCCGATAGAAGACCTGGCGCATCTGCGCCACGAATTCGGCGAGCACGGCGGAGTCAATATGAGCGTCGAGGCGAGTTCGACGTTCACGGTCATCGATCCCGAAACGATGCCGGACCTGTTCCAGGGCCGCAAAGGTCCGGACAAGGGCTGCTACCTCTACGGCCGGCACTTCAATCCGACCGTCTTCAACCTCGGCCGGCAGATGGCGGCGCTGGCGGGGACCGAGGCCGCCTACTGCACGGCGAGCGGCATGGGCGCCATCTCGTCGGTCATCCTGGCGCTTTGCGACGCCGGTGACGAGATCGTCGCGTCGAATGCCGTCTACGGCGGCACGTTTGCGCTGCTCAACGACTTCCTGCCCGCCAAGAGCGGTATTCGAACGCGCTTCGTCGACATCACCGATACCGACGCGGTCCGGGCGGCGATTACGGACCGGACGAAACTGATCTTCACCGAGACGCTGTCGAACCCGACCCTGCGCCTGGCCGACATCCCGAGACTCGCGGCCGTCGCACGTTCGAAAGAGATTCCGCTCGTCGTCGACAATACGTTTACGCCGCTGACGCTGCGGCCGGCCGCGCTCGGCGCGGATATCGTCGTGCACAGCATCACGAAATTCATCAGCGGCGCGTCCGACGTCATCGCCGGGGCGGTCTGCAGCACGGAAGACTTCATCGGCCGGCTCATGGACCTGCACACGGGTCCGCTGATGCTGCTCGGCGCCACGATGGACCCCAACGTCGCAGCGGCGATCGGCCTGCGCATCCCGCACCTGCCGCTCAGGATCAGGGCCCATGCGGAGCGTGCGCTGGCGCTGGCCGTGCGGCTCGACGAACTCGGGCTCGAGGTCTGTTACCCCGGGCTGCAGGGACATCCGGATCGTGTCTTGTTCGATGAGCTGTGCTGCGAGGAATACGGATACGGCGGCGTCATGACACTCGACACCGGCGACGAGGAGACGGCGAACCGGCTCATGTCCTGCCTGCAGAACGAGATGCGATTCGGCTACCTGGCCGTCAGTCTCGGCTACTTCGATACGCTGATGTCGTGCTCCGGATCGAGTACCTCGAGCGAGATGTCGGACGAAAACAAGGCGGCGGCCGGCATCTCACCGGGACTCGTGCGTATCTCGGTAGGCTACACCGGCACGCTCGAGCAGCGCTGGACGCAATTGCTGACGGCGCTGAAACGGGTGGGGCTGGCGCCCGCCAGCGCGGCGGCCTGAACCGTGGCCGCAACGCACCTCTGGGTGCGCGCCGAACAGCGCGCGCACGAACAGCGCGTCGGGCTCGCGCCGGACGGTGCGGCCAGGCTGATCGAGGCCGGTATGCGCGTGACCGTCGAGGAATCCGCAAGCCGGGCCATCCCGATGGAAGAGTACGCCGATGCGGGCGTCGAGACGGCGCGTGAAGGCAGCTGGCCGAGCGCGCCCGGGAACGCGATCGTCTTCGGTCTGAAGGAGCTCCCGGACGACGGCACGCCGCTCGGACACCGCCATATCTTCTTCGGCCACGCATTCAAGGGGCAGCATGCAGGACGACGCCTGCTGTCCCGTTTCCGGGCGGGAGGCGGCACGCTGTACGATCTCGAATACCTGGTCGACGACGAGGGACGCCGCGTCGCCGCAATGGGCTACTGGGCCGGCTACGTCGGGGCGGCCGTTGCGCTCAAGGCCTGGGCCGCTCAGCTTTGCGGCGGTACGTGCGGACCGATCGACGTCTACCCGGACAAGCCCGCGCTCAACGCCGACGTGGCCGGGGATCTCGAGGCGGCGGATGCCGGTCTCCCGGACGCTCTCGTGATCGGCGCACTCGGACGTGTCGGCACGGGCGCGAGCGACCTGTGCCGGGCGATGGGCGCGGCGGTCACGAAGTGGGACGTGGCCGAGACCGCCCACGGGGGGCCGTATCCCGAAATACTCGACCACGACGTGTTCCTGAACTGCGTCCTGGCCGGTCCGAAGACACCGGTTTTCGTGCCGCGCCCGGCGCTGGCGGCGGACCGCCGGCTCAGGGTCATCGGCGACGTCGCGTGCGACCCGGACAGCGACTACAATCCCGTGCCCGTCTATACACGGGTGACGAGCTGGGAGCGGCCCGCCGTTCGCGTCGGCGACGACCCTCCGCTCGACGTCGTGGCGATCGACAATCTTCCGTCGATGCTGCCGCGCGAATCCTCCGAAGACTACGCCGCACAGCTGTTGCCGACGCTGCTGGCGCTGGACGATCCCGATGCCGCTGTCTGGCGACGGGCACGGGCGGAATTCGCGCGGCACCTCGGCACGGCGACATGAGGCCGGCTCGCGGAACGCCGCCCGCCGATCGACGACTATGCCGGGCCGTCTCCGCGAGCCGCGCGTTCGAGCCGGGCCGGCCAGTCCGACGGGTCGTCGACGAGCACGCGCCGCAAGATGCCGAACGCCTCGTCGAGCGCCGTCCGCGCCGTGTCTCCGAGGCCGGCGCCCAGTTCGAAATCCCGTCCCGCGACGTGTAACAGGTACGCGGGGGGCGCGGGCTCGCCCGTCGATTGGCCGTAGACGTTGAGCAGGGCCCCGGGAGAGATCGCATGCGTCGAGAAGTTGCCTTCCTCGCTCGGCGCGAGCCGCTCGAGCCGGCAGCCTGCGTCGATCGCGACGCTCGCGTCGACGAACAGCAGCGGCGTCATGCCGTGGAAGTCCATGACGTGCTCGATGTTGAGCTGGTGGTCTTCGATGAGGCGCAACTCCCCGCGGCCGAGCGCGCGCAGGCGCGCGGCGACTGCCGGCCCGATACCGTCGTCCCCGCGGCTTTGGTTACCCCAGCAAAAAACGATCAGCGACGGTTCAGGCGAACTGTCCATCGCTGTTTTTCTGCAGCCTGTCGACGAGCGTACCCGCACCGTCGCGCAGCTCGACCACGAGCGGCATCTTGCCGACCGCGTGCGTTGCGCACGACAGGCAGGGATCGTAGGCGCGAATGGCAACCTCGATATTGTTGAGCAGCGGCTCGGTGAGTTCCCTGCCGCTCAGGTGATCCGCCGCAACCCGCCGTATGGATTCGTTCATCGCCTGGTTGTTGTTGGTCGTCGAGACGATCAGATTGGCTTTCCGGACCAGGTCGTTCTCGTCGACCTCGTAGTGATGGAACAAGGTCCCGCGCGTCGCCTCGATCACGCCGATGCCGAAGCCGTTGCGGGACCGGTCGCGATTGATCAGGTCGGTGCCGAGTATCTCGGGGTCTTCGAGAAGCTCGCGGATCTTCTCGGCACAGTGCAGCAGCTCGATCATGCGCGCCCAGTGATAGGCGAGCGGTGCGTGCAGCATGCCGCCTTCGCCGTGCTCCCTGAACACGAGGCGTTCTTCTTCGGCGAGCGGCGTGTCGATGTAGTCGCAGTTGTTGATGCGCGCCAGCGGTCCCACCCGGTACCAGCCCTCGTCCTTGCCCAGTTCGGTCAGGAACGGGAACTTCATGTAGCTCCAGTTACGTACCTCTTCGCGGATGCGCTCGTGATACTGCTGGTCGCTCACCTGGTCGAAGATGAATTCGCCGGCGGCATTTTTCGCGCGCAGTTTGCCGTCGTACAGTTCGAGTGCGCCGTCGGGACGCACGAGACTCAGACTGTTCGACGGTACCGTGCCGAACGCCTGCGTCATCGGTTGCTTGGACAGGTAGAAGTTGCGCGACAACTCGACGGCGGCGCGGGCCCAGTCGCCGATGTCGTCGATATCGACGAGAAGCGCGTCGCGTTCGGAGGCGGTGAGGGGCTTGTTCATACCGCCGGGCACCGCGCCCGTACCGTGAATGCGTTTACCGCAGATCGCGCGAATGATCTCCTGTCCGTATTTGCGCAGCTTGACGCCCTGCAACGCGATCTCCGGGTGCGCCTCGATGACGCCGATGATGTTGCGTTTGGCGACGTCGCTTTCGAAACCGAACAGAAGGTCCGGCGAAGAAAGGTGGAAGAAGTGCAGGGCGTGGCTCTGCAGGATCTGGCCGAAGTGCACGAGCTCGCGCAGCTTCTTCGCCGTCGGCGTCAGCTTGCCGGCGCCGACGATCTGGTCGACCGCCTTGCCCGCGGCCAGGTGGTGGCTGACCGGGCAGATTCCGCAGAGGCGCTGGACGACGACCGGTACGTCCCAGTAGGGGCGGCCCTGGATGAACCGTTCGAAGCCGCGGAACTCGACGATGTGCAGGCGCGCTTCCTGAATGACGTTGTCGTCGTCGGCCAGCAGCGTGACCTTGCCGTGGCCCTCCACGCGAGAAACCGGTTCGATGACGACGCGATTCAACGTCTCGCGATTTTCGGCATGGGAAAGATCGGTGCTCATGGGTGCTCGTCTCAGTCGAAGTAGGTCAGGTCGTAGGGAAGGTCCGGTGCGCGGCCCTCGACGATGTCGTTGAGGATCTGCCAGAACGCATCGGCCGGCGGCGGGCAACCCGGCAGGAAGAAGTCTACCTTGACGACTTCGTGGATCGGGCTGACGAATTCGAGGATATGCGGCAACTCGGGATCGGTCGGGATCTGTGCGTTCTCGACGCCGATGGCGTCGATGTACGATTCCTCGAGCAGTTCCCTCACGTCGACGGGGTTGCGCAGCGCCGGCACGCCGCCGCTCATCGCGCACGCGCCGACGGCGATCAGGAGCTTGCAGCTCTTTCTGAACTCGCGCAGCGTTTCGATGTTCTCCGTATTGCACACGCCGCCTTCGACCAGGCCGATGTCGACGACCTCGCTGCAGGACTTGATGTCGTTGATGGGCGAACGATCGAACTGGACGTGCTCGACGAGTTTGACGATGCGCTCGTCGATGTCGAGGAACGACATATGGCAGCCGAAGCAGCCGGCGAGTGAACAGGTCGCCACCGAGACTTTCTCGCCCGGCGTCTTGACGAACTCGGGGAGCTTCGGCGAGCGAATCTTGTTGCTGTGTGCCTTGCGCAGGTCGTACTCGCGCTGGCCGATCGGTTTGGTGAACGCTTTGCCCTTCTTGATGATGCAACCGACGGGACAGACGTTGGCGGCGGCATCCTCGACGGTAATGCCGGAGTCTTTGAGAAGGCCCGTGTCCGAATTGACGGCGAGCCCCTTGTTCTGCGACCGCCCGGTGATGCAGAAGAGGTCCTTGCCGTCGGTATCGCGGGAGGCGCGCACGCAGAGCTCGCAATAGATGCAACGGTCGCGGTTGAGCAGGATGTCCGGGTGGCTCGCATCGGTCTCGCGACCGACCGTCAGGTTGGGGAAGATCAGGGCGGTCATGCCGAGTTTGTACGCCTGGTCCTGCAGCACGCAATTGCCGCTGTGCTCACACGACGGGCAATGGTGATTGCCTTCGACGAACAGCATCTGGGCGAGCGCGCGCCGCTCCGAGTTCAGCTCCTCGGTATTGCTCTCCACGACCATGCCGTCCACGGCCGGCGTCGTGCAACTCGACACCTGGCGGCCGTTGATCTTGCAGGTGCACATCTTGCAACTGCCGTTCGCCTCGTAGTCGGGGTGATAGCAGAGGTGGGGGATGAAGACACCCGAGTCCGTTGCCGCCTCTATGACGGTCTGGCCCTCGGCGAACGGGATCGACTGCCTGTCGATGCGTATCCTTCCGGTCATCGTATTCCTGCCTCTTCGGCGACGATCTGACGCGACCGCTCGATGGCGGCCTCGACGTCGAACGCCGGTTTGTATTCCACGTCTTCCATACGACGGCTGAACGCGTCGGGAAACTTCTCGTACGTCGTCAGGATCGGGACCGCTGCGCTCTGCCCGAGACCGCAGTGGCTCGCCTTCGTCATCAGGTGATTGAGCCGCCGCATTTGCTCGATGTCGAGGCGTGCGCCGTGGCCGTCGGCAATCTTGTCCGCCATGCGCACCATGAGCTTGGTGCCGACCCGGCAGGGCGTGCAGAAACCGCAGCTTTCGTGCGCGAAGAACTTGGTGAAGTTCAGGGCGACGTCGAGCAGGTCGCGCGACCGGTCGAAGACGATGAACGAGCCGCCCGTGTTCGAGTCGTCGAAAGAGAGCTCGCGATGCGTTTCGTCGGCCGACAGCAGGATGCCGCCGGGCCCGCCGACCTGCACGGCCTGGACGTCTTGCGCGCCGCAGGCCTCGAGCGCCTCGCCGACCTTCGTGCCGACGGGCAGCTCGTAGATGCCGGGCGACTCGCAGTCGCCGGAGATGCTGAGGAGCTTCCAGCCCGGATGCGATTCGTCCTCCTTGAAGAACCCCGGGCCTTCGGCGACGATGCCGGCCGCATAGGCGAAGGTCTCGACGTTGTTTACCACCGTCGGACGGCTGCGGTAGCCGTGCGTAACGGGGTAGGGCGGTCGGATGCGCGGAATGCCGCGCTTGCCCTCGAGCGATTCGATCAGGGCGGATTCCTCGCCGCAAACGTAGGAGCCGGCCCCCATGACGATCTCGATGTCGAAATTGATGCCGTGGTGTCCGAGGATGTTACGGCCGAGCTGCCCCATCTGGCGGCGCCTGCGCAGGCGTTTCTCGAGGCGTTCGCGCAGGAACTCGTACTCGTGGCGCAGGTAGATGAAACCCTCGCTGGCGCCTATCGTGATGCCGCAAACGGTCATGCCTTCGATGACGTTGCAGCCTTCGGTGTTGAGCAGCGCGCGATCCTTGAAAGTCCCGGGCTCGCCTTCGTCGGCGTTGCAGATCACGAAGCGTTCGTCACCGCCGGCCTTGCGGCAGATGTCCCACTTGCGGTAGGTCGGGAAGCCGGCGCCGCCGCAGCCGCGCAGGCCGGACAGGCCGAGATCCGCGATGACCTGGTCGGGACCGATCTTGATGGCGCGTTCGAGCGCGGAACCGCGTTGCACGGTTTGTTGCAGCAACGGGCCCTTGCGCCGGATCGCGTCGTTGATCACGAACCATTCGAGCGGCCAGTCCTCGAGCGGGACGAGGCCGCGGACCAGGTCCGCCATCGCGATCGCCCGCTCGTTGTCGACGCGGTCGATCGCAATGCCGTTGACGAGCACGGCGGGCCCGCGTTCGCACAGGCCGGTGCAGGACGTGAAGTCCACGGTCGCCAGGCCGCCCGGATCCGGTACGCCGGGCTCGACTCCGAGCGCCTCGCACAGGGTGCGTGCGCTGTCCCGGCTGCCCAGCATGTGATCGGTGATGCTGTCGCTGAAATAGATATCGTAGCGCCCGCGCGGCGTATCGTGCAGGAAGCTGTAGAAGTCGATGATCGCCTTGATCTTGGTCCGCGGCAGGTTGAGCCCGTCTGCCAGGACCTCGATATCGGATTGGTGGATGACGTTTTGCTGCAGCTGCAATCTGCGCAGGATTTGCATTACCGAGTGCGGGTCGCGGTCGAACTCTGCCATCAGCGAATGCGCTGAGCCGTTGGTTTCGCTGGTCAATTTGAGCGCCTTTGAGAGGTTTCCAGGTTGCCCGTACGCGTATCGTAGCGGCCGCCGGGGTCGAGGGTAGTGTGGAAAACCGTAACCGGATCAACGGTTTCTGCGGAAACTACGGGCTTGGGTACGGCTGCCTCCTGCACCAGTCGTCCCTTCCATTGGCTGCGGTGGTACGATCAACCTCGACCGTTGCACTCGTTGATTGAGAGGGACGAGACGATGAGCGATTCTGGCAGAAGAGAGGGCAGCTGCCTTTGCGGCGCGGTCGCACTGACTGTCGAGTCTTTCGACACCGCGCTGCATGCGTGCCATTGCAATATGTGCCGGAAATGGGGAGGTGGACCGTTCCTGGCTATCGATTGCGGCAAGGGCATCGGTATCGACGGCCGGGAGTTCGTTGCGGCGTTCGATTCGTCCGAGTGGGCACAGCGCGGTTTCTGCAGCCGCTGCGGGACGCATCTGTTTTACCGGTTGAAAAACTCGGATCACTACGTAGTGCCGGTCGGGTTCTTCGATGACGACTCCGGCGTCTCGTTTGCCAGCCAGATATTCATCGACGAGAAGCCGGAGTATTACGCGTTCGCCAACGAGACGGCGTTCAAGACGGGCGCCGAAGTCTTCGCGAAGTACGCACCGGGCCCGGAATAGTCACTCGAGTGTTTCGACGCGCATGAGACACCTGAACTACAGTCATCTGCAGTACTTCTGGGCGGTAGCGCGCGAGGGCAGCATGGTCTCGGCCGCCGAGGCGCTGCACATCACGCCGCAGACGATCAGCGGGCAACTCAAACTGCTCGAAGAGAGCATCGGCCAGCCGCTGTTCAACCGGGTAGGGCGCCGTCTGATTCTCACCGAACTCGGCCAAACGGTGTTTCGGTATGCCGACGAGATATTCACGATCGGCGCCGAACTGGCAAACGTCGTCCGCGGCCAATACGCCGGCGGTCCGATCACCTTCAACGTCGGCGTCGTCAGCTCGATGCCGAAACTCGTGGCCGAACGCATCATAGCGCCTGCCTTCGACAGCGACGAGCCCTTGAAAATCCGGTGCGCCGAGGCGTCGCTGCAATCGCTGCTGGGCGATCTCGCGACCCACCGCCTGGACCTCGTGTTGTCGGACCAGCCGATGCCGCAGGGCCTGAGCCTCAAAGCCTACAATCACCGCCTCGGCGAAAGCGGGCTGTCCTTTTTTGCCAGCCGCAGCCGCGCACGCAAACTCAAAAACGGATTTCCCCTGAGCCTCAACGACCAGCCCATGCTGGTTCCCGCAAGGAACTCGGCGCTGCGCCGCCGTCTCGAGAACTGGTTCGACGACAAACGGATCGTGCCGCAGATCGTCGGCGAATTCGACGACAGCGCCTTGCTGAAAGCCTTCGGTGAGGCGGGTGTCGGCGTTTTCGCCGGCCCGACGGCGATCGAGAAGGAGATTTGCACGATGTACCGGGCCGCGGTCGTCGGCCGCAGCACGACCATCGTCGAACGCTACTATGCGATTTCGGTGGAGCGGCGTCTCAAGCACCCGGCGGTCGTGCTGATTACCGAGCTTGCCCGGACCGACCTGTTTACGGGGAACACTGCCACAGTGTGAGCAGGCCCCGGTGTTTCAGCGGGACGCTAGAAGCGGTCTCAAAAATACCGAATAAGTAGCTGATGTGAAATACTGTGTTCCCGGTTGTATGACCGGGAGCGAGCGATGCCAAGACGTGAGGAGTTGCAGGACGAAAATGGGCCTTAATCGAACCGTTGCTGCCCAAGCGCCGTTGCCGGAACAATGGTCGCGGCCGGCCGCCCTGCGACGATCGAGCGGTACTCAACGGCATTCTATGGATTCTGCGTTCCGGTACGCGCTGGAAAGATCTATCGGCGCGGTTTCCCTCATACCAGACCTGCCACCGGCGCTTCCAGCAGTGGAATCCAAAACTGGCTTGGCTTCGTTCATCTCGCTAGTGTATCGTCATTCTTATGCGACAGTAGTTCTGAGACCGCTTCTAGTAGTTAAGTGCTTTGGAACATCCTCAGATGCCTTTACCAGAATTCGACGATCAGCCAGATGAGCAGACCGAACTTCAGCCTGCAATCGTTGAATCACTTCAACATCAAGGAATCGATGTCCGAGTGGTAAACGGAGTTTTCGACTTGCTTGTCGTTGGGACAGCGGGTGGCTCGGACTCTTTTCTAGAATTGAAGGTAAGGTTGGAAACACAAGATCACAAAATCCCGATAACGCCACGGCAATGGCGTATGCTTAGCAACCATGACGCAGAAAGTCGGTACGAATCCTCATACCGAGTGTTGATCTACGATGCGAGATGCAATAAATACGCGCTGGTATCGGCGAGCAATTTGGCTCCTGGGATCACCCCAAATGGGCCGCAAGATAACTCCTACGTGACAAACGAGTGCTTAGACGCGTTACCGTGGGCAGGGCCTGTCATTGTTGAGCGAGAATTGCTTTCATGGCTTCGTCGCTGATTACCGAGCTTGCCCGCACCGAGTCCACCGGGTCCTGCAGTCGATCGATAATCTGTTCCGCGGCGGCGTCCTGGTCGCCCAGGCAGAGCAGCGTCCTGGCGTGCGCGCTGCGGTTTTCGTCTGCGATCGGTAGCATCGAATCCTGCAATACCGCACGCGCCGCTTCGTTGACGAACCAGTAAGCGTCTTCGCCGACCGCTTCGATTCTGGACCAGTTGTCCAGGAACCACTCTGCGAAGACGACAGCCTGTTCATACCGTTGTGCGGCGCGCAGCGCCGAGATGTGGCGGGTGAGAACCGAAAAGTCCTCCGGTCCTCAGTTCGCCGCGAGTTCCGTATAGGCGACGTATTCGGCAATCGCTTTGGACATGTCGCTTCTTCTCGCGCCCGGAATTTGCAACCAGCCATCGCCGGTGATTTTGTCTTCGCAGTAATCCATGGGTTAGATTCCAGGCTACGTCCGGAATCGGAGCGATCGAACGATGAAAAAAAGCCGCTACGACGAAAACGAATCGATTCACGGATGCGATCTCGAACTACTCTGCGAGTTCTTCTCGAACCTGGAACGGCAAGGGCCCGGCAGCCCCGAAGCGACGATCAAGGCACTGGGCTTTATCGACAATCTCGACAGCGCATCGCTTATTGCGGACATTGGCTGCGGATCGGGCGGACAGACGATGGTTCTGGCGCGGCATGCACCCGGCCAAATTACGGGTATCGATCTTTTTCCCGTGTTCATCGACCTGTTCAACCGGAACGCCGGGCAACTGAATCTTCAGGATCGGGTAAAAGGTGTCGTCGGTTCGATGGATGCTCTCCCGTTCCGGGACGAACAACTGGACCTGATGTGGTCGGAAGGGGCAATCTACAATATCGGCTTCGAGCGGGGGCTCAACGAATGGCGGAGATTCCTGAAAACGGGAGCTTACGTTGCTGTTTCGGAAGCAACGTGGTTCACGGAAGAACGTCCTGCCGAGATCGAAGAGTTCTGGATGGACGCGTATCCTGAGATCGGCACCGTCTCCGGCAAAGTGGCGCAGATGCAAAAGGCCGGATACGTTCCGGTCGCCACGTTCGTATTGCCCGAGAACTGCTGGACGGATCATTTCTATACACCGCAGGAAGACGTACAGGAGGACTTCCTGGAGAAGAACGCAGGCAACCGGTCCGCCGAAGATCTCATTGCAAACCTGCGGCATGAAGCCCGGTTGTATTTCAAGTACAAAGAGTACTTTGGCTATGTCTTCTACATAGGGAAGAAGATCTGAGGCACAATCGGCAACCCGGAGTCTGTGAAATGAACGTCAAGAGCTTGTCGGCGCGAGCCGGGATACGAATACGATGTCCGCGTGCAACGGTGTTTGCCGCTTTCGCCGATGCCGAGACGATGAGCAGGTTCTGGTTTAACCGACGAGACCACGGCCTGGTTGAAGGTGAGAGTTCGACGTGGTTTCTGGGCAATGACGAGGATGCGTATTCCTTCAACGTGCATGTGAAACAGGTCTGCGAACCCGAAAGAATCGTAATCGACTGGGAGGGGCCGGACGGCCATTGCACACAGGTCGTGTGGCATTTTGAGGAAATCGAAGACGGCGACACGATTCTGACGATCGAGGAGTCCGGTTTTTCCGGCGATAGCGGCTCTATCGTCGAGCAGGTTCTGGATTCCACCTGCGGGTTCAATCAGGCGATCGTCGCCGCGAAGGCCCTGGTCGAGCACGGCGTTGCATTGAACGTGGTCGCCGACCACGCCTGAACCGCCTGCTGCGCG
>JAKSCZ010000486.1 GCA_022360335.1 Pseudomonadota bacterium | reverse complement strand
GCACGGAATGGCGCGGCTCGCGTGGGACGATCGTCACGTCTTCGTCAACGGTCGCTGCCGTCCGCTGCCGCTGGGCGGGACGAATCTCGTGGCGGCGATCTGCAAGAACCGGCGATTTTCTGCGGCCGCTCGCCCGGCGCCCGAGACGCGTGACATGCTCCGCTGGATGCTCGAATCGGGAGCCTTCGAGATACTCGGGAATTCGTGACCATATGTGAAGTCCCGGAGGCCCGGGACGACCGGATCGGGCAACCTGAAACGCTTGTGTGGCGCGGGATGCGAACGGTTTTCAATTGACGGACATGCGTCAAAACGTGACGCAGTTGGCACTGCGAACCGACCCGTCGCCGTTACCATCAACGGCCTATGGAACAGGTACGCCAAAAAGGAAAGCGCTGGGTCATCTCGACGCGCGAGGAGATGCGTGAGGCGGCGATAGAGGTCGTTCGCGAAGCGTCCCGCAAGGTCTCGATCTTCACTCACGATCTCGAACCCGGCATCTACGACGATCCGGAATTCCTCGAAATCATCAAACGACTCGTCCTGTCGCAGACCTACGCGCGCATCCGGGTCCTGATCGCGGACCCGTCGAAGGCCGTCAAGAACGGCAACAGTTTCGTGCACCTGGGCCGGCGACTGAACACGTACATCGAATTCCGGCACGTGCGCAAGGACCTGCGCACGCACGCCGAAGCATTCTGCATTGCAGACGAAACGGCGCTCGTCTACCGCCTGCAGGCGCCGCGCTGGGAAGGTATCGCCGATACCTACGAACCCGCCGTCGCAAAACTCTACGGCAAGATGTTCGACGAGATCTGGCTCGCCAGCGAAACCGAGATGGAATTCCGGCAACTCGGCATCTAGAAGTACCTCATCGCCGGGAAACTCCCGACGTCCACCGCATCGCCGCCGCCGACCCCGGATAGTGACTGTCACTTTCCGGAGGGATAGACTGCGCGCGCTATGAGCAAACGCGTGATCCTCGGCCTGTCCGGCGGCGTCGATTCGGCGGTCGCCGCCGCGCTCCTGAAAGACGAAGGCTACGACGTGCACGCCCTGCACATGACCAACTGGGAAGACGACGACGGCTACTGCACGGCCGCCGCGGATCTCCAGGATGCACGCCTCGTCTGCGAGCAACTCGAGATCCCGCTGCACCATGTCGACTTCTCGAGGCAATACCGGGACCGGGTGTTCGAGTATTTCCTCGACGAATACCGCAAAGGCCGGACCCCCAACCCCGACGTGCTGTGCAATCGCGAGATCAAGTTCGGGGTATTCCGGGACCATGCCTTGCGCCTCGGCGGCGATCTGATCGCGACGGGCCACTACGCGCAAAGCGGCATCGTCGACGGCCGCGGCGCTCTGTTCAAAGGCAGGGATGCCGACAAGGACCAGAGCTACTTCCTGCACGCCGTCAGTGCCGAAGCGCTCGCCGGGACGCTGTTCCCGCTCGGCGAATTGCCGAAAGGCGAGGTTCGCAATATCGCAAGCGACCGCGGGCTCGCCGTTCACGACAAGAAGGACTCCACCGGCATCTGCTTCATCGGCGAACGTCCGTTCCGGGAATTCCTGGCAGGCTACCTGCCTGCGAATCCGGGCCCGATACGCACCCCCGAAGGCGACGTCGTAGGCGAACACCGGGGGCTCATGTATTACACGCTGGGCCAGCGGCAGGGCCTGCACATCGGCGGCATCCGCCGGCGGCCCGAACTGCCCTGGTACGTCGTGGCGAAAGACCTCGACGACAACGCCCTGACCGTCGCGCAGGGCGAACACGAACTGCTGTTCAGCGAACGCCTGGCGGCGACCGATGCCGGCTGGATCGGCGCCGCGCCCGCCGGCCTGGACGGCGGACTGCGTTGCAGGGCCAAGGTCCGCTACCGCCAGCCGGATCAGGATTGCGTCGTGACGGGCCTCGGCGGGGGACGCCTCGAGGTCCGGTTCGACGATCGGCAGAAGGCCGTTACGCCCGGCCAGTTCGTCGTGTTCTACGACGAGAGCCGGTGTCTCGGCGGCGCCGTAATCGACGCAATCGGCTGAGCAGCCCCGATACCCATCGGCTATAATGCGCACCCCCGCGGCCCACCCGGCCGCCCGGACAAGCCTGAGACTCCCGGAGATTCGAAGATGACGGACAGCTTCGGCGCACGCTCGACGCTAACGGTGGGCCGCAACGACTACGAAATCTATCGCCTGGACGCAGTCGAGGCCGGCCACGTCGACCGCCTGCCCTACTCGCTCAAGATCCTGCTCGAGAACCTGCTGCGCCACGAGGACGGCCGCGACGTGACGCGCGACGACATACTCGCGCTCGCCAACTGGGACCCGCAAGCGGCCCCGAGCACCGAGATCTCGTTTACGCCGGCACGCGTCGTGCTGCAGGACTTCACGGGGGTTCCCGCCATCGTCGATCTCGCCGCGATGCGTGACGCCGTCGTCGAGCTCGGCGGCTCGGCCGAAGACATCAATCCGCTGTCGCCGGCCGAACTCGTTGTCGATCATTCGATCCAGATCGACCACTACGGTGCCGCGAACGCGCTCGACCTCAACACCCGGATCGAGTTCCAGCGCAACGCCGAGCGCTACTCGTTCCTGAAGTGGGGCCAGCAGGCATTCGACAACTTCAAGGTGGTCCCGCCCAACACGGGCATCGTTCACCAGGTCAATCTCGAATACCTGAGCCGGGTCGTGTTCGACGCCGACGGGGACGGCGTACGCCGCGCTTATCCGGATACGGTCGTCGGCACGGACTCGCACACGACCATGATCAACGGCCTCGGCGTACTCGGCTGGGGCGTCGGCGGCATCGAGGCGGAAGCCGCGATGCTCGGCCAGCCGATCACGATGCTCATTCCGCACGTCATCGGCTTCAAGCTGACCGGCAGGCTGCGGGAAGGTACGACCGCGACCGATCTCGTCCTGACGTGCACCGAGATGCTGCGCGACAAGGGCGTCGTCGGCAAGTTCGTCGAATTCTTCGGCGACGGTCTGGACGGCTTGCCCCTCGCGGATCGGGCAACCATCGCCAACATGGCGCCCGAGTACGGCGCCACATGCGGCATATTCCCCATCGATGGCGAGAGCATTCGCTATCTGGAGCTCAGCGGACG
>JAKSCZ010000023.1 GCA_022360335.1 Pseudomonadota bacterium | reverse complement strand
CTGTACCGGAACCCGGACGCGCCGCGCTACGACGACATCTCGTCGGCGGGTCTCGAGATGAGCGTGCAGGAGAAGCTGGCCGGCCTGAACCGGGCGTTCGATCATTTCGCGATCTGATGGGGAGCGACGATGAACTCGGTAACGGAAAGCCGATCCAGCGCGCGGGCCGATCCGGTCCGGCAGCTGCGCCGCTTCCACTACGGTGAGCCCGCCGCCGCGGAACATACGGAGATGCCGCCCGCGGACGTCCTGCCGGCGCTGCTGGGCGCCTATCGCGACGCCGCGGCGGTCCGCTACGACTACCCGCTGTATCTCGCCCCGGTCGACGCCCCGCCGGACGCGATCCTCGCGACGCCGCTGGGCGAGCACCTCCACGCATCGCTCGACGCGTTCGCGCCGGGCGACGCGGCGCGCATTCTCAGGGACAACCTGCCCTGGCTGGAGCGCCGGCTGCGACAGGCGCTCGCCGGTCCCGACCCCGCCGACGCGCCGGCCCTGTTCGACGAGGCGGCGAGCGCGCTGCTCGACCACCTGGAACTCAACGACGCCAATCGCGAGCGGCTCGAGTCCGATCTTGCGGCGCTTCGCAAAGCGTTCGCCGCCGGCAGCCGATTGCTCGCCTACGGCGAGTTTGCAGCGCTGCACCTGCTCGTACACGCCGTCAGGCACCGCGACCGGCGCAGCCGCCGGCGGCTGGAGGAACGGATAGGAGAAGCCCGCCGCGGACTCGAGGCGCTGCTGGACGTCGAGGCGGCGAAGGCGGCGCCGCCCGGGATCGACGGCGCGGCGTCGCAACGCCTCGACCCCGGCCGGCTGAAGAGCATGCTCGAGACGCGGGCGCGCGGCTCGAAGGCGCTGCCGCGGAAACGCCGCGAACGCATCGGGAATGCGCTCGACGTGTTGCGGTCCTGGTCCGGGGAAAGTGTTCTCGCGAGGTTCGTCGGTTCGGTCGGGAATGCCTGGTTCGACGACCAGGACGACCTCAACGTCGTCGACAGCGAGCAGCCCTGCGCCGACGCGAGCGAAGTATTCCTGCGCGACGCCGCGCGCTTCGCGCGCCTGTTCGCCGCGCTCAGGACGGCCGCGCTCGAGATCGACGACGACTACAGTCCGGCGGTCCACGATTCGTGGTTCGCCGGCTTCGACTGGCAGTCGTTCTCGGAGGAGGAACTCGGCTGCGTAACCCGCACCGTGGCGCTCGCTCCGGCCGACCACCTTGCGGGCGACGGGCTGCCGTCGCTCTCACGCCTGCTCGGCTCGCGCCTGCCCGTGCACGTCGTGAGCTGGGTGCGGGCCTACGACAATCCGTCGGTCCGCCCGGGCGAAGGACCGTTCGACGGGTACCGTTTCGAGCTGGCGTACTTCGGCCTCGGTCACCGCCACGTCGTCGTCGCACAGACGTCGGCCGCCCGGCATACGGAACTGCTCGCCGGCTTCGCGTGCGCGCTCGCCGGCAATCGCACGAGCCTGCATCTCGTCAATCGCGGGACGCAGACGCGCTCGAGGCAGCCGATACTCGATCCCTGGTTCGTCGCGAGCGCCGCACTGGAGAGCCGCGCGCATCCGTTCCTGCTGATCGATCCGGCTGCCGGCGACCGTGCCGCCGAGCGCGTGAGGTTCGACGGCAATCCGCAGACCGACAGGGACTGGCCGGTCGAGACGTTCGCGCACGAAGGCCTCGACGGCGGCATCGACACGACGCTCGCGTTCACGTTCGCGGACTACGCGCTGTTGATGCCGGCCCTGCACGAGCATTTTCGCGTCGTCCCGGCCGACTGCGATTCCGGCGATCTCGTCGCGATCGCCGAGTATCTCGAGCGCAGCGACGACTCGGTCGGGCGGCTGGTCCCCTGCGTTCTCGGCATCGGCGCACAGGGCGAGCTCGTGCGGCTCGCCGTATCGCGCGCTCTCGCGTTCGCCTGCCGCGACCGGCTGAATTACTGGCACGCGCTGCAGGAACTCGCCGGAATTCACAACTTCTATGTCGAGCGCGCCGTCGAGCGCGTCCTCGACGACGCGCAGGCCGCGGCCGGGGCCGAGCGCGATGCGCTGCTGGAAAGCCACGCGAAGGAACTCGACGACTTGCGGAGCGAGGCGGCCGGCGAGGCGATGGGCCGGCTCGTCGACGTACTGATGGGGTCGGACCTGGCGGCCGGACCTGCCGATGTGGGAGGGCCTTCAGGCCCGACCGAGATCGCGGCTAAAGCCGCTCCTACGGCGGCCGATGTCGCGGCCGGACCTGCCGATGTGGGAGGGCCTTCAGGCCCGGATGTAGGAGGGCCTTCAGGCCCGACCGATGTCGCGGCTAAAGCCGCTCCTACGGCGGCCGATGTCGCGGCTAAAGCCGCTTCTGCGGAGGACGAGGTCGGTTTCGACGACCCGTGGCTCGACACGGCGGCCTGCACGACCTGCGACGACTGCATGGGCATCAACAAGATGATGTTCGTCTACAACGAGGACAGGCAGGCGATCCTCAAGGACCCGCGGGCGGGCCCCTACGCCGATCTCGTCCGGGCAGCCGAGATCTGTCCCGCCAGGTGCATACATCCGGGCAAACCGCTCGATCCTGACGAATCCGGACTGGAGGAACTGATCGCCCGCGCCGAACCGTTTAACTAGTGCAACCGGGCCCCAGCG
>JAKSCZ010000204.1 GCA_022360335.1 Pseudomonadota bacterium | reverse complement strand
TCCTCGGTCATCATGCCGACGTTCCACGGCGGATCGAACACGAGCTCGACGTCGACGTCGGACACCGTGGGAATCATCGCGATTTTCTCGCGTGCGTCCTGTACCAGCACGTCGCCCATGCCGCATCCCGGCGCGGTCAGCGTCATGTCGATCTCGACCCGGCGTTCCCCGTTGCCGAGCGCCGTGAGCTCGCAGCGGTAGATCAGCCCGAGATTCACGACGTCGACCGGGATCTCCGGGTCGTAGCAGGTCTTGAGTTGTTCCCAGATCGCGCTCTCGATGTCGCGGTCGGTGGCGTTCTCCGGTATCGCGGGCGGCGCCTCGGGCTCCTTCCCGAGCGCATCCGCATCGACGCCCGAGATGCGGAACAGGTTGCCTTCGACGTAGACCGTGAAGCTGCCGCCCAGCGCCTGCGTGATGAAGCCCTCCGTGCCCTCGCGCAGCGTCACGCCCTCGCCCGCGGGAATGATGACCGCCTTGACGTCGCGAATCAGGGTGACGGGTTCGTTCGTATGGCCAAACATCGCTTACTCCGTCGTCGCCGGCGCGGTTTCGTCGTTGAGGGCGGCGTGCAGCGCGTGCCAGGCGAGCGTTGCGCATTTCACGCGCATCGGGTATTCGCGGACGCCGTCGAGCGCCATCAGCTTGTCGAACCCCTGCGGCAGGGGGGCGCCGGGGTCCTCGGTGAGCCGCCGCGTAATCGTCTCGAAACACGCGTCGGCGCCAGCCGGCGTCATGCCCGTCACCGCATCCGTCATCAGCGACGCCGAGGCGACGGAGATGGCACAACCGGACCCTTCGAAGCTGGACGATTCGATCTCCCCGTCGTCGTTGACGCGCAGGTAGAGACGCAGCTTGTCGCCGCACAGCGGATTGATGCCGTCGGCCGAGTGCGTCGCGTCTTCGATGCGCCCGAAATGCCGGGGATTGCGCGAATGGTCGAGGATCAGCTCGCGATAGAGGTCCTTCATGTCGGCGGCCGCGCTCACAAGCCGAAAACCTCTCCGGCCTTGCCCAGCGCCTCGACGAGCCGATCGACGTCATCGCGGTTGTTGTAGAGCGCCAGCGACGCGCGTGCCGTGCCCGACAGGCCGAATCGCTGCATGACGGGCATTGCGCAATGATGTCCCGTCCGCACGGCGACACCCTGGTGGTCGAGGATCGTCCCGATGTCGTGCGCATGGATGTCGTCGAGCAGGAATGACTGCACGCCCGCCTTACGGCGCGCTTCGCCGAACAGGCGGATGCCCGGAACCCCGCGCAGCGCGCTGAGCATGTAAGCGTGCAGTTCGTGCTCGTAGTCGGCGACGTTTTGCATGCCGATGCACTGCAGGTAGTCGACAGCCGCACCGAGGCCCACGACGCCCGAAATATTCGGGGTTCCCGCCTCGAACTTGTACGGCAATTCGTTGTACGTCGTCCCGTCGAAGCTGACCTCGAGGATCATGTCGCCGCCGCCTTGCCAGGGCGGCATGGCATCGAGCAGTTCCTCGCGCCCGTAAAGGACGCCGGTGCCCGTCGGGCCGAACGTCTTGTGGGCCGAGAAGGCGTAGAAATCGCAGCCGAGTGCCTGCATGTCGACCGGCATGTGGGGGACGCCCTGC
>JAKSCZ010000257.1 GCA_022360335.1 Pseudomonadota bacterium | reverse complement strand
GTTGGCTTTTTGCCTGCCGCCGCTGACACCCTGGTGGATCACGGCGACTGCATCCTTGTTTGCGATTGTCGTCGCCAAACACCTGTTCGGCGGTATCGGCTTTAATATCTTCAACCCGGCCATGGCCGGGTACATCGTCGTGCTGGTGGCATTCCCGATGCAGATGAACCTGTGGGTCGCGCCGCGCATGGGCGACATCGACTACCAGCACCTGACGATCATCCAGACGCTCGCGTTCACGCTGACGGGCGGCCTGCCGGACGCGCTCGGCTTCGACGCCGTCAGCCGGCCGACGCCGCTCGACGTCATGAAATCGGGTCTCAACACCATGGCGACGGCGATCGAGATTCGCGCCAACCCGGTCATGGGCGACTTCGGCGGGCGCGGCTGGGAGTGGATCGGTAACTTCCTTGCGATCGGCGGTTTCTGGCTCCTTGTCCGCAAGATCATTCGCTGGCAGATTCCGGCCGGCGTCGGCATCGGGCTGCTCGGCCCCGCGACGCTCATGTATCTGATCGATCCGGGCGCGAATCCGGGTCCCGGCTTTCACCTGTTCGCAGGCGCGACGATCCTGTGCGCTTTCTTCATCGCGACGGATCCCGTGTCCGCCGCAACGAGCACGAAAGGCCGCTTCGTCTACGGCCTCGGGATCGGCTTCCTGATCTACTGCATTCGCACCTGGGGCAGCTATGCCGACGGTGTCGCGTTCGCCGTGCTGATCATGAATATGGCAGTGCCCGCGATCGACTACCTGACGCGACCGCACATCGTCGGTCATTACGACGGCAGGAGAAGCCGTGGCTGAGCCTTCCGTCATCAAGGGAGGCGCCACGCTGGCCGTCATCGCAGCCGTGTGCACGGCCATGGTCGCGTTCACCTACCGGCTGACCGGTGAGCGGATCGCGGCGAACGAGCAGGCCTGGCTGGAACGGAGCCTGCAACCGGCGCTGTCCGGCCTGTTCTTCGACAGCGGGGTCAGCGAATCGAAGCTGACGGTTCCGGCGCCGCACGACCTGCCCGGCTCCGGGGAGGCCGCGATCTACCGCGTATACTCGGCCGAAGCGCCCGTTGCGGCCCTGTTCGTCGTCAGCGCGCGCGACGGCTATGCAGGCGCGATCCGGCTGCTCGTCGGCGTCGACGTGGACGGCGTCGTAACGGGCGTCCACGTCCTGGCACACCGGGAAACGCCCGGGCTCGGCGACCGCGCCGAAACGTCCAGGTCCGACTGGGTCCGGCAATTCGACGGCCGCTCGTTTGGCGACCCCCGCATCGAGAACTGGAAGATCAGGCGCGACGGCGGCGACTTCGACCAGCTGACCGGCGCGTCGGTGACGTCGCGGGCGATCGTCAAGGCGGTCAGGGAAACCCTGCAGTATTTCGAGGCGAACGCCGCCGCCGTCTTCAGCGCGGCCGACGACGACGAGGGCACACAGTGACGACCCGGGGGCTCATCGATCGTTTCAAGACCGGCCTGTGGCGCGAGAACCCGGGCCTCGTGCAGCTGCTCGGCCTGTGTCCGCTGCTCGCGGTCACGTCGACCTTCGTCAACGGGTTCGGTCTCGGCATCGCGACGCTCTCGGTGCTGGTCGCCTCCAACGCCCTCGTGTCCGCCACGCGACGCTGGATCCGGAACGAAATCCGCATTCCCGTTTACGTATTGATCATCGCGAGCCTCGTCACCTGCACGGAACTCGTCTTCAAGGCATGGTTCCCGGCGCTCGACCGGTCGCTCGGCATCTTCATCCCGCTGATCGTCACCAATTGCGCCATCGTCGCTCGCGCCGAAGTCTTCGCCTCTCGCAACCCGGTCGGAACCAGCATCGTCGACGGCATCGTCATGGGCACCGGCTTTGCCGTCCTGCTGATGGCGCTCGGCGCATTTCGCGAACTCGTATCGATGGCCTGGATGCTGGCGATTCTGCCGCCGGGCGCGTTCTTCAGTCTCGCGCTCGCGATCGCGGCCAAGAACGCGATCGATCGCCGGCGGCGCGAACGGCGAGCCGGCGCACTGCCGCGACGATCGAGGGTGATCAATCGATGAACCGCAACAAGCGCATTGCGATTTACGGCACGTTGCGCAAGCGCATGCCCGCGCCGACGACCGAACTCGAATACGGCACCCCATTCGAGTTGCTGGTTGCGGTGATCCTCTCCGCACAGGCGACCGACGTCAGCGTCAACAAGGCCACGGACAGGCTGTATCCGGTCGCCAACACGCCGCAGGCCATCTACGACCTCGGCGTCGACGGCCTGAAGCCGTACATCCGCACGATCGGATTGTTCAACAGCAAGGCCGCGAACATCGTCAGGACCTGCCGCATACTCCTGGACGAGCACGGCGGCGAGGTGCCGAGAACGCGCCAGGAACTGGAAGCACTGCCCGGCGTCGGCCGCAAGACCGCGAACGTCGTCCTGAACACCGCGTTCGGCGAGCCGACGATCGCCGTCGACACGCACATATTCCGTGTATCGAACCGCACCGGCCTCGCGCCCGGCAAGACGCCGCTCGAAGTCGAGAAGCGGCTCGTCCGCCTGACGCCCGAGGAATTCAGGAAAGATGCGCACCACTGGCTGATACTGCACGGCCGCTACGTCTGCAAGGCGCGCAAACCGCTGTGCGGAGAATGCCCGATCGTCGAGTGGTGCGAATACCGGCAAAAGGAGCTGCCGTGATCTTCGGCCGGGACCGCCGCGAACTGCGCCGGATGTACGCCGACGCGTGGAAGAAGCGTTGCGACAAGCTGCCGCTGTCGCCGCTGGAGGCGCAGATCGCCGACGTCGTCGAACTGCATCCCGAGTATCACGCGGACGTGGCCGGCGGCGACCTCGACAGGGACTTCACGCCCGAAGGCGGCCGCACGAATCCGTTCCTGCACATGGGACTGCACCTCGGAATACGCGAACAGGTGGCGACGGACCGCCCGTCGGGCATTGCGGCGGTCTACGAGGCGGTCGTCGCGGCGACGGGCGACCCGCATGCGGCCGAGCACCGGATGATCGAGTGCCTGGCCGAGACCTTGTGGGAAGCGCAGAACGCCAACGCACCGCCGGACGAGACGAAATACCTCGAGCGACTCCGGTGCCTGGCGCAGTAAGCGGCGCCGTGTAATAAAACGGTATCGTTCGAGGTCTGATCATGAAACGCGGGACAGGAACGGCATGAGCGAACGGCAAGCACAATACCCGGTACACGGCGCCGGCCTCGGCCTGCGCCGCAAGCTGCTCGACCCGCTGACGGAGAACCCGCCGGGCGACGTCGACTTCATGGAAGTCGCTCCCGAGAACTGGATTCACGTCGGCGGCAAGCTCGGCAAGAAGCTGCGCTTCTTCACGGAACGCTATCCTTTCGTCATTCACGGGCTCTCCCTGTCCATTGGCGCGCCGTCGCCGCTCGACGAACGGCTCGTCCGCGACGTCAAGGCGTTCATGGCCGAACACGGCATCCGCACGTACTCCGAACACCTGAGCGCCTGCGGCGACGACGGGCAGCTCTACGACCTGATGCCGATACCGTTCACGGAAGAAGCCGTCGCATACGTCGCGGGCCGGGTCCGCCGCGTACAGGACATCCTCGAGCAGCGCATCGCGCTCGAGAACGTCAGCTACTACGCGCCCATCGACACCTCGATGAGCGAACGCGACTTCCTGCTCGCCGTGCTCGAGGAAGCCGACTGCGACCTCATGCTCGACATCAACAACATCGTCGTCAACAGCATCAATCACCGCTACGACGCGCTTGAATTCCTGCACGCGATGCCGGCGGACCGGATCCGCTATTTCCACCTGGCCGGTCATTTCGTCGAGGCCGAGGACCTCCGGATCGACACGCACGGCAGCCCGGTCGACGCGCAGGCGTGGGCCCTGCTCGAGGAAGCCTACGACCGGTTCGGGCCGGTACCGACGCTGCTCGAGCGCGACTTCAACATTCCGCCCGTCGCGGAACTGCTCGGCGAAGTACGCCGCATCCGGGACCTGCAGGCGTCGTTCGGCGCCCGGAGAACCGCCAGTGGCTGAGTCGGGGACGTTCCGGGACAAGCAGTACGCGTTCGCCGCGCACATCCGCGACCCGGACCGCGCGCCGGCGCCCGACGGCATCGAGGATCGCCGGATGGCGATCTACCGGAATCTATTTTTTAATAATATTTCCAATCTCTTAGGAACGTTTTTTCCAGTATTACGTAAGATTCATGGCGACGCGGACTGGCGGCGTTTCGTCCGCGGCTTCCTGCAGCAGCATCGGGCGCGGACGCCCTACTTCCTGCAGCTCCCCGAGGAGTTCGTCGCCTATCTCCGGGATGAATTCGAGCCCGCCGGGAACGACTTCCCGTTCCTCGTCGAGCTGGCCCATTACGAGTACGCCGAACTCGCCCTGTCGGTATCGGACGACGAGGACGAGCTTGCCGGCGTGGACCCGAACGGCGACCTGTTGTCCGCCGTACCGGTGAAGTCGGCGCTCGCCTGGGCCTATGCGTATCGCTTCCCGGTACATCGGATCGCACCGGGATTCCTGCCCGTGGAAGCCGGCGAACGGATGACGTTTCTCGCGCTGTACCGGGACGCCGACGACAGTGTCCGGTTCATGGAGCTGAATGCCGTCACGGCGGCGCTGCTCGAGGACGTCGGGCAAAACCAGGACGAACTGACCGGCGAGGAACTGCTGTGCGCGCTCGCCCGGAAGATCGACTATCCCGATGCCGATGCGCTCGTCGCGCACGGCGCCGCGGCACTGCGCGAGATGCGCGAACTCGGGATTCTCACCGGAACGCGCAGTTCTTTCTGAAGGAGACGACATGAACGCCCTGATCAATGCCTGGAACCGCACCGTCGGTGCACTCGAACCCGCCGGCGACTGGGTCGCCCTGCTGCCGATTCGCCTGCTGATGGCCTGGGAGTACGGCCGGGCCGGCATGATGAAGCTCAACGGCACGAACTGGTTCGCCAACGTGCAGGACAATTTCCCGTTCCCGTTCAACGTCGTCCCCGTGGAGATCAGCTGGTTTCTCGCGACCTGGTTCGAGATCCTCGGCGCGATCGGCCTGCTGCTCGGCCTGTTCACGCGCTTCTGGGCGGCAAGCCTCGTCGTCCTGACGATCGTGGCAATCGGCGGCGTGCACTGGCCCGCGGAGTGGGACTCGCTTGCGGAGCTCTGGAAGGGCTACACGGTGACCGACAAGGGATTCGGTAATTTCCGCATCCCCCTGCTGTTCCTCGTGATGCTGCTGCCGCTGGTCTTCATGGGCGCCGGCAAACTCAGCCTCGACAGCGTGCTGGCAAGGAGGTTCGGCAGCCGCTGAAGCGACGGACGCCCGCTGCCCGTCCCGCGGCCGGCGTCTGCTACTATCCGGCGATGCGCAATCGCGGCACACCGTATCCATGACCGCCGCGCCCCGCAGCGCGCAGCTGCGCCGCGATATCGGCTATGCCGGCGCCGCGTTTCTCGTCCTGAATTCCGTCATCGGCGCCGGCATCTTCGCGTTGCCGGGCAAGGTCGCCGCCGGTGCCGGGCCGTTCAGTCCCTGGCTGTTCCTGATCGTCGGCGTGCTGTTCCTGGCGGTCGTCCTGACGTTCGCCGAGCTCGCCAGCTACTACGACCGCACCGGCGGCCCGATCCTCTATGCGACCGATGCGTTCGGTCCCGCCGTCGGCTTCGGCACGGGCTGGCTGATCTTCCTGGCCCGCATGACGGCCTTCGCGGCCAACGCGAACGTCATGGCCGCCTATCTCGGGTCCTTATGGGATCCGCTCGACACCGGGCCCGCGCGCGCGGCGATCATCACGGCCGTGACGGTGGGCCTGACCTGGGCCAACGTGCTCGGCGTCAAGGACGGCGTACGCGCCGTCGGCGTATTCACGTTCCTGAAGGTCATCCCGCTGCTGTTGCTCGTGCTGCTGGGACTGCAGCATGTCGGCGGCGGCGCGCTGATCCCGGGCGGCGATTTTCGCATCGACGACCTCGGCGGCACGACGCTGCTGCTGATCTACGCCTACGTCGGCTTCGAGACCATCGGCGTCACGGCCGGCGAAACGCGCTCGGCAGCGCGGACCGTGCCGTCCGCGCTGATCCGCACGATGCTCGCGACCGCCGCCCTGTACTTCCTGATCGTCCTCGTATTCGTCGCGGCCATACCGGCCGATGCCTACGCAGGAGCAACCCTCGTCGACCTCGGGCGCACCCTGGCAGGACCTGCAGGAGCGATTGCGATCACGCTGACCGCCGTGTTCTCGATCGGCGGCAACCTGGCAGGGTCCATTCTTGCGGCACCGCGCCTGCTCTTCGCGCTCGCCGAGCGGCGCATGATCCCGCAGCCGCTGGCCCGAATCCACGACTCCTACGGAACGCCCTACCGGGCCATCCTCGTCATGGGCGCGATGGCGCTGGTACTCGGTCTCTCCAGCGGCTTCGTCGAGCTCGCGATCGGCAGCTCGGTCGTAAGACTCCTCGGCTACATCGTCTGCATCCTGGCCCTGCCGGGGATCCGGCGACGTGCCGGCGATGCGCTGCGGGCCCGGGCGCTGCGATTGCCCGGCGGCTACGCGGTTCCGGCGATCGCCCTCGGCGTCTGCGCATGGCTCCTCGCCCAGTCCGGATCCGGCGACTGGCTGCGCGTGTCGGTGCTGCTCGCGATCGGCCTGGTTTTGTACGTCGCCGAGAAGCGGTACTACGGCAACCGCGCGGCCTGAGCGGGCCGGCGGGACGTAGCCGCTATCCGCGACGGTTCCGCACGAGTGCGGTCACCGCTAACGCCGCTTGTTCGGAAGGTAGAGGTCGGTCAGCGTCCCCTCGTACGCCTCGGCCGAGAACGCCACCGTCTCCGACAGCGTCGGGTGCGGATGGATCGTCAGGCTGATGTCCGCCGCATCGGCGCCCATCTCGATCGCCAGCCCGACCTCCGCGATCAGGTCGCCCGCGTGCGGCCCGACGATCGCGCCGCCGAGCACGCGCCCGGTTTTCGGATCGAACAACAGCTTGGTGAAGCCCTCGGAACGGCCGAGTGACAATGCCCGGCCGCTCGCCGCCCACGGGAACTGCGCCTT
>JAKSCZ010000099.1 GCA_022360335.1 Pseudomonadota bacterium | reverse complement strand
CTCTCGACTTCGGCGGTGCCCATGCGGTGTCCGGAGACGTTGATGACGTCGTCGGTACGACCCGTGATCCAGAAGTAGCCGTCCTCGTCGCGACGTGCACCGTCGCCCGTCGTGTAGTAACCCTCGTAGGTCGAGAAATAGGTCTCGACGAAGCGCTCGTGATCGCCGTAGACCGTGCGCATCTGGCCCGGCCAGCTGTCCGCGATCACGAGGTTGCCGGAGACGGCGCCCTCGAGGATGTTGCCGTCGGCATCGAGCAGTTCGGGCCGGACGCCGAAGAACGGCTTCGTCGCCGACCCGGGTTTCAGGTCGATCGCCCCCGGCAGCGGCGTGATCAGGATGCCGCCCGTCTCGGTCTGCCACCAGGTGTCGACGATCGGGCAGCGCCCCTCGCCGACGACGTCGTAATACCACTGCCACGCCTCGGGGTTGATCGGCTCACCGACCGACCCGAGCAGCCTGAGGTCCTTGCGCGAGGTCTTCCTGACGGGCTCGTCGCCTTCGCGCATCAGAGCGCGAATCGCGGTCGGCGCCGTGTAGCAGATGTTGACGTTGTGTTTGTCGCACACTTCCCAGAAGCGCGACGACGTCGGGTAGTTCGGGACGCCTTCGAACATCAGCGAGATCGCGCCGTTGGCCAGCGGACCGTAGACGATGTAGCTGTGTCCCGTGACCCAGCCCACGTCGGCCGTGCACCAGTAGACGTCGCCCGGGTGATAGTCGAACACGTACTCGTGCGTCATCGCGGCGAACACGAGGTAGCCGCCCGTCGTGTGCAGGACGCCTTTCGGTTTGCCGGTCGAACCGGACGTGTAGAGGATGAACAGCGGGTCTTCGGCGTCCATCTCCTCGCAGGGGCATTCGGCATCGACTCGCAACTCGACCTCGTGCAGCCATTCGTCACGACCGTCGACCCAGCCGACGTCGTTGCCCGTGTTGCGGACGACGAGCACCTTCTCGAGCGTCTTGACCTCCGGATTGGCGGCCGCGGCATCGACGTTGGCTTTGAGCGGCACGATCCTGCCGCCGCGAACGCCCTCGTCGGCCGTGACGACGATGTTCGAATCGCAGTCGACGATGCGGCCCGCCAGCGCATCCGGCGAGAAACCGCCGAACACGACAGAGTGCACCGCACCGATACGGGCGCAGGCCAGCATCGAGATCGCCGCTTCGGGGATCATCGGCATGTAGATCGTGACGCGATCGCCGCGCTTCGCCCCGAGCGCCTTGAGCGCGTTGGCGAATTTCGAAACACGCTCGTGCAGTTCGCGGTACGTGATCCTGAGGTCGCGTGACGGATCGTCGCCCTCCCAGATCAGTGCCACGTCGTCGCCCTTCGACTCGAGATGCCGGTCGACGCAGTTGTAACAGACGTTCAGCGTGCCGTCGTAGAACCAGCGAATGTGCAAGTCGTCCTTCGCGAACGAGACGTCCTTGATCTTCGTGAACGGCTTCATCCAGTCGATGCGCTGCGCCTGCTCGGCCCAGAACGCCTCGTTGTCGTCGATCGACCGGGTATACATCGCCTCGTAGCCCTCTCTGTCGATCAGTGCGCGGTCCTTGACGGCCGCGGATACCGGATAGACTTGCGTGTCCATAGTGTTTCGCCTTTGTCGGTTATTGATCGGGATCTGCCTGCTGCAGTAGTCGCCGTGCCTGGTCCAGGTGCGGTCGATCGACCATCTTTCCATCCACTCCGACCGTGCCCGCCCCGGGGTTCTGCTCGAACGACTCGACGATCCGCCGCGCACGCTCGATCTCCTCCGTCGTCGGCTCGAAGGCGTCGTTGATCGCCTCGACCTGCGCCGGATGGATCGCCAGCATGCCGCTGAAGCCGTCACGCCGAGCATTCGCGGCATAGCGTAGCAATCCTTCACGATTCCGGAAGTCCGTATAGACCGTATCTATCGCGGGAACTTCCGCAGCCGCGGCCGCGAACAGGCACAGCGAGCGCGCGAGTTCGTAGGGCGGCAGCCAGTTGCCGTCTTCGTCGCGGCTGGTCGCCGCACCGACTGCCGAAGACAGGTCCTCGGCGCCCCAGGACAGTCCCGCCAGCCGCGGCACCCTGCCGGCATAGCTGCCGAGCCCGAACAGCGCCCCGGGGAGCTCCGTGCAGAGCACGATGATCCCGGTCCGGCCGCGCGCGATGTCGCAACGATTCTCGATCGCATCCAGCGCCTCGGACAGACGGACGGCGTCCCTCGCGTGTCGCGACTTCGGCAGCACGATGCCCGCCGGCGCCGCGGGCACGACGGCCTCGAGGTCGGCCTCGAAATACTTGCTATCGACGGGATTCACCCGAATCCAGAGGTTCTCCCTCCCCTTCGCATAGTCGGCCGCCATCCGGCGCGCATCGGCCTTGGCCTCCGGGGCGACGGCATCTTCGAGATCGAGGATCAGCGCGTCGGCGCCGACGCCGGCCGCCTTCTCGAGCTTGCGCTCCGAGTCGGCGGGCACGAACAGGAAACTGCGGCTCATGCGGGCTTGCTCAGCATCAGCGCCGAGCGCCGGCATTCGCCGACGAGCTCGCCGTCCTGGTTGTAGGCGCGATGGGCGAACACGACGATACCGTTGTCGGGACGTGACCTGCTGGCGCGCGTCTCGACAACCTCCGTCTCGACACGGATCGTGTCGCCGCAATAGAGCGGCTTCGGGAAGCGCACCTCGTCCCAGCCGAGATTCGCAACCGCGGTGCCGTGGGTCGTATCGTTGACGGAGATGCCCACCATGAAGCTCAGGGTCAGGCAGCTGTTGACGAGCGGTTTGCCGAACTCCGTCGTCTTCATGTACTCGGCGTCGAGATGCAGGGCCGCCGGGTTGTGCGTCATCGTCGTGAGCAGCACGTTGTCGGTCTCGGTGACGGTGCGGCGGATCGGATGATCGATGACCTGGCCGACCTCGAACTCCTCGAAATAACGTCCTGGCATGGGCTGTTCGTCGCAGCATCAAAGGGATGACAATTGTGCCAGCCTCGTGTACATCATGACAGGGGCCGCGCGAACGGTTGAAGAAAAACAAGGGGATGG
>JAKSCZ010000295.1 GCA_022360335.1 Pseudomonadota bacterium | reverse complement strand
TCGCTCGCGCTCAGTTCCGTATCGTCGGCCGTCAGCTCCAGAACGTACTCGCCGGCACTGACGAAGCTCACCGTCGTGTCCACCGACGCCGCATCGCCGAAGCTCGCTCCCGGCGGACCGCTCACCACCTGCCACGCCGTCGTCAGCACCGGCTGCGGCTGGCCGTCGTCACTCACCGTGCCGTCCAGCGACACCGTGTCCTGCGGCAGACGGATCGTCGCAGCAACGCCCGCGTCCACCGTCGGCGCAAGGTTGCCCCCCGGCGTCACCGCGCTGTACACCGCAAACACCTCGCCGGCGGCCAGCGACCGGTCGTACAGCCTCACCTCGTCCAGCGAACCCGCGAAGAACTGGCTCAGCGTGCCGCTCTTCTCACGCGCGCCGATCGTATGCGTTCCGTTATTGCCGTCCAGTTGTCCCTGGACCGCCGAGTCCGTCGCCTCGGCCACCCCGTCCACGTACACCGTCAGACCCGCCGGAGACCACACGCACGCCACGTGCACCCACTCGTCCAGCCGCGCCTGCGACACACTGTTCACGCTGCCGTCGGAGTGGTTGCTGCGGCACTGCCAGCGGTCGTCCTGACCCAGCAGAATCTGCAACGGCCGCTGTGCGCTCGAACCGTTCCAGTGACCGTACAGGGTCTGCTCGTCCGCCGCCCCGAGACGGCCCGGCCTGGCCCACAGCGCCACCGAGGCGCCGCCGAAGCTGCTGAAGTCCAGCGACGGCGAGTCCGCAATGCTCACGTAGTCGTCGCTGCCGTCGAACACCAGCGACGAACCCGCAACGCCCGGTCCCCAGACCGCGCCCAGCACCGTGCCGTCGTTGCCGCCCACCGTATCCGCCGCCTGCGTGCCGCTGCCCTCGTCCAGCGGCCAGTGCGAACTCGCCGACGGACCCGTCACCAGCGCCGCCGACACCTCCGACGACAGCGCCGAACCGTTGCCCGCCTCGTCCTCGGCCTGCACCGCGTAGTAGTACGTCGTGCCCGCCGAAACCGACGCATCGCTGTACGTACTCGAACCCAGCAATCCGGCGATCTCGCTGTACGGACCGCCCGCACTCGTCGAACGCAGCACCCGGTAACCCGAAAGGTCCGCCTCAACGTTGTCCGTCCAGTCCAGCAACACCTCGGCGCTGCCACCCACAGCGCTCACACCAACCGGCGCCGACGGGGCGTCGTCGCCCGTCACGGCGGCGATTTCTCCGGCTGCGGCGCTCTCCAGTCCCGCACCGTTGACGGCGGCGATCTCGTAGAAATAGCCGGTGTTCGGCCACGCCGACCGGTCGACGTACGCCGTCGCAAAACCGGTCGCATAAGCGATGAGCGCCTTCGCGCCGCCGGCCGCCGTGCCGCGATAGATCGCGTACTGGGCGATACCGCTCTCAGCGTCGCTCGCGGCGCTCCAGGATAGCTGCACCGACTGACCGATGATGGTTGCCCCGGGTGCGCCCGGCGCGCTCGGGGGGGTCGTGTCGACCTGCACCAGGGGATTCGCGCCGGCCACTCCCGCCTCGATCACCTCGATCGCGGCCCTGACCGGTGTCGGCCACCCGGGCGGATTTCCCGCTACCGGCGCAAAACTGCCGTTGATGACGGCGAGAACGATGCCGAATTCGCGGTTGTAGACGATGTAATGGCCGCCTGCGCCCAGGGAAACGACCCATTCGGGCGACGAGCCCGGGTAGAGATCCCGGTCCGTATTGACCCAGGTCATCAATCCGTAGGGGCTTTCGGGGAAATCGGACGCCGACAGTCCGGTCCGGCCGTCGTTCGCATTGTCGTAGTTCGGCGGAATCCCGTACGTCTGCTTGGTGCCGATCGCATCGACGAACCACAGCGGCAACAGGCGCCGGTTTTCCCAGACGCCGCCCGAAGCCAGCAGCAGGCCGACGCGTCCGAGGTCCTCGAGGTCCATCGACAGGCGTGCGCCGTCCGCGGCGGGCCACGAGGACCAGCCCTGCGCGCCGATGGCGTCGAACAGCGCATCGGCGAGGACCGTGCCGAAACCGTCCGTATAATCGGTACGGCCCCAGACGCGCGCGAGTGCGCGGCTCAGTTGCAGCGGGTTGGCGTCGGAGTAGGCCCACAGGGCGCCCGGAGCCAGACCCGGCTCGTCGAATGCCGAGGTTTGCGCCAGTGCATGGAACCAGGAAGCCGTCGCATCGGCGCCCGACAGCTCGGGATTCCAGTCGCCGAGCGACTGGTCGAGCGAGGGTATGAGGCTGCGCTCGATGCCCGCTCCCGCAACCGCTGCGAGGATACTCTTGCGGACCGACTGGATGTCGCCCGCCGCATTGAACGCCCCCTCGACGTGGACGAGATGCCCGTCACGCCACAGCGCCCAGCGCCCCGCCGTGATCGCCGACGACAGCTCCGTGACGATCGTCGGGGAGAGCCCCACCGCATCCGGCGACACCGGGTTCTGGCTGGCCAGCGTTTCGCCCGGCGGCGGGAACCAGGTGCCGGACGGGGCCTGCTGCCCGACGCTGACCGCGACCTCCGCCTCCGGCGAGAAATCGAGGCCGTCGCCGACGCGCCAGCTGAAGCGGTCGATGCCGGAGAATCCGGGGTTCGGCGAGTACGTGACGGTACCGTCCGGGTTGATCGCGGACAGCGAGCCCGACGCGGGCGCACTCGTCACCTCGCGCGTATAGGGCCCCGGACCGTCGGC
>JAKSCZ010000323.1 GCA_022360335.1 Pseudomonadota bacterium | reverse complement strand
GCTCGACGATCGGTGCGGGTGCGACGGTGACCAAAGACGTCGGCGACGACGAACTCGTCGTCGAGCGCGGCAAACAGAAGGCCATTTCCGGCTGGAAGCGGCCCGTAAAAAAGGGATCGAAGTAGATGTGCGGCATCGTCGGCGCGGTTGCGGAGCGCAACATCGTTCCGATCCTGGTCGAAGGCCTGTACCGGCTCGAGTATCGCGGTTACGACTCGGCCGGCGTCGCGGTCGTCGACGGGGGCGGCAGCATCGGACTGTGCCGCACGACCGGCAAGGTCGCGGAGCTCGAGGAGAAGCTCGCCGCAAGCCCGTTGCGAGGGCGCGTCGGCATCGCGCACACGCGCTGGGCGACGCACGGCGGCGTCACCGAGGCGAACGCGCATCCGCACCTGTCGGGCGGACGCGTTGCCGTCATCCACAACGGCATCATCGAGAATTTCCAGGAGATCAAGGACGAGCTGCTGGGCAGGGGTTACGAGTTCCGGTCGGAAACCGACACCGAAGTCGCCGCCCACCTGGTTTACGACTACCTGCGGCAGGGACAGGACCTGCTCGGCGCGGTCGGCAAAGCCGCCGCGCGCTTCGAGGGGGCCTACGCACTGCTCGTCGTCGACGCCGGCGATCCCGACCGCATCGTCGTCAGTCGCGTCGCGAGTCCGCTCGTTATCGGGCTCGGCATCGGCGAGAACTTCGTGTCCAGCGGAGCGCCGGCGCTGCTGCCCGTGACGCAGCGTTTCGTCTATCTCGAGCAGGGCGACATCGCGGAGATCACCCGCGAGGACGTGCGTATCTTCGACGACGAGGGAAACCCGGTCGAGCGCGACGTCCACGAAACGAACTGGGACGCCGAGTCGGCCGAGAAGGGGCCCTACCGGCACTTCATGGAAAAGGAGATCTTCGAACAGCCGAGCGCACTGGCCGACACGCTCTACGGGCGCGTCGGCAATCACCGGGTGATTCCGGAATCGCTCGGCCCGCGCGCCGCGGAGCTGCTCGACAAGGTGGAGCACGTGCACATCGTGGCCTGCGGTACGAGTTATCACGCGGGCTGCGTGGGCAGGTACTGGATCGAGGCGCTCGCAGGCCTGCCTTGCCAGGTCGAGATCGCGAGCGAGTATCGCTATCGCCAGGCCGTGGTGCCCGACAATACGCTGTTCGTGACGCTGTCCCAGTCGGGCGAAACGGCCGATACGCTCGAGGCGTTGCGGATCGCCAGGCGCTCGGCGTACATCGCTACGCTGACGATCTGCAACAGCGCGCACAGCTCGATGGTGCGCGAATCGGATCTCGTCATGATGACGCAGGCGGGACCGGAGATCGGCGTCGCCAGCACCAAGGCGTTCACGACCCAGCTGTTGTCGGTGCTCATAGTGACGCTGATGCTGGCCCGGCACCGCGGCATGGACGCCGAACGGGAGCGCGAATTCGTCGGCCATCTCTACCACGCGGCGACGGCATCGGAGCAGGCGCTGCAAATGAGCGATGCGCTCGAGCACCTCGCCGAAGAGTTTGCCGACAAGCACCACACGCTGTTCCTCGGCCGCGGGCCGATGTGGCCGATCGCGATGGAAGGCGCGCTCAAACTCAAGGAGATCTCGTACATACACGCGGAGGCTTACGCCGCGGGCGAGTTGAAACACGGGCCGCTCGCACTGATCGACGAGGACATGCCGGTGGTCGTCGTCGCGCCGAACAAGGAGTTGCTCGACAAGCTCAAGTCCAACATGCAGGTCGTTCGCGCCCGCGGCGGCCGGCTCTACGTCTTCGCCGACCGGGAAACCGGTATCGGAGACGAACCGGGCGTCACCGTCGTTCCGATGCCGCACGCGGACAAACTGATCTCCCCGATCGTCTATACGGTCCCGTTGCAGTTGCTTTCGTATCACGTCGCGGTGCTCAGGGGCACCGACGTCGATCAGCCGAGAAACCTCGCCAAAAGCGTTACCGTCGAATAGCGGCAGGCATGGCCCGCGAACCCAATCCCCATCCGCTGCGCTTGCGCCGAAAACACGGCGACGGCCGCGGGCTCGACGTTACGGCGGCCGACGGGGCGCGCCTCGCGCGCAGGCAATCGATGCGCGGCGCCGTCACGGCCGGGTTGATTGCAATCCTCGCGTTCTGCATCGCGTGGGCGGCGCTGACGTCGGCTACCGGACGCGTCCTGACGTGGATGACGGTCGTTCTCGGGGCCATGGTCGGCTATGCGATCCGTTACGCGGGCCGGGGCATCGACCGGCGCTTTCCGGTCCTGGCGGCGGTCCTGACGCTCGCCGGCGCCGTCGGGAGCAACGTCGTCGTCGCGGCGACGACGACGGCCGCGGCCTTCGGCACGGACACGCTGCACGTCCTGCGTGCCGTCACGGGCATGACGTGGCCCGTGTTTTTCGAGGAGCACTGGAACGCCGGCGATACGTTTTTCGCCGTTCTCGGCGCCGGCCTCGCCGCGTTCCTGGCGCCGCGGAAGCTCACACGACGGCAGTTCTACGCCGTTCGACTGTGGCGCGAGGATTCAGACGGGCATTAGCAGGCTGTCGTCGGCGAACAGCTTCGCACCCTTGAATTCGGCGAGCTGCGTCGCGACGAGCTGCTCGATCTCGTGGACCGCCGCGGCGACCCCGAGGAATACGGCAGGCTTGCGGCGCAACAGCGACCAGTCGCCGGACTCGATGATGCGGACGAGATGGGTCATGTTGTTGCGGATTGCGTCGATGTACGGGTTCCGGCCGTCGTACAGGACCTCGACGTAGCGGTAGCCGCGGTTGAACTTCGAGTTGAGCCGCTCGCGCATGACGTGCTGATAGAACACGGGCGTCTTCTTCAAAAGGTCCGTGCCGGATCTGTAGCGCACCCGGTACTCGCCGGGTTTCGCGTTCTCGACGGCGACGCCGCCCACGACGAATTCGTTGTAGAGGCGATCGCGGCATTTCTCGAGGTAACAACGGTCGGCCATCTGCGCCAGCAGGTCGGCCGTGCCGATCAGGTGCCCGCAGATGACGTCGCGCGGGTCGTCGAGTTCGATGTGATCGAGGTCGAGTTCGTAGCCCGTGAAGTGCACGATCATGCTCGCGATGCCGACGTCTTTCGCGAGCCCGATTTCGGGCAGGTAGCGGCGCAGGAAGTCGGCGCTGCGCGAGACGTGATACAGCGTGAATTCGGCGCCGTTACTGAAGTCCCGGTCACGCGTCTCGTGACGAATGTAGCCCGAGTCGTGGAACAGCGAGGTGACGATCGCCATCTGGGCGCGCTTCGCGCCGAGGCGATCGGGCGGCTCCACGCTTTGCTCGTAACCGGACACGAGGCGCGCCAGCGCGAGCGTCATGTCCAGCGTGTGCTGCATGTCGTGATACGTCGTATCGCAGCCCTTGTAACCCGGGTAGCGGCCCGTGAACAGGCGCTCGAAGTCGTAGAATGCCAGCCACAGCTTGTCGAAGGACATGCCCGGAAACGTCTCGGAAAAAAGCCCGTGTACGGCGTCGCGAACCGAGGCAGGGTCGCTGACCTGCACCGTGTTGGTGACGTCGTAATCGTTACGGCGATCCTGAGACATAAAACCCTGCGCCTTTTTGTTTGTCATTCTAGCAGCGCCGCCCGGCAGCCACATCGGCAAAACCGGGAATATGTCAGGTCGGGCCGCAATTATGTCTCGAACTCCGCGATCACGGGCGCGTGATCGGACGGACGTTCCCAGCCGCGCGGTTCCCTGTCGACGTAACTGGCCGTGCAGCGTTCGGTCATCGCATCGCTCGTCAGGATCAGATCGATCCTCAAACCCGCGTTGCGGCGGAAGCCGGCCGCCCGGTAGTCCCACCAGCTGAAGGTATTTCCGGGCTGGTCGAACTTGCGGAAGACGTCGGTCAGGCCGAGGTGGAACAAATCGCCGAGCGCTTCGCGCTCGGGCGGACTGCAGAGGATGGCGTCTCCCCATTTCCCGGGGTCGTAAACGTCGGCGTCGGCCGGTGCGATGTTGAAGTCGCCGAGCACGACGAGGTCGCCGTGCCGTCGCATCTCGGCTTTCAGGAAGTTGCGCAGCGAGGCAAGCCACGCGAGCTTGTACCGGTATTTCTCGGAACCGACCTCGGAACCGTTCGGAACGTACAGATTGACGATGCGGACGCCGTCGACGGTCGTCGCGAGAACGCGCCGCTGCGGGTCCTCGAAGTCGGGGAGGTCCGTTACGGGGTCGTTCGCCGGCGTTCTGCTGACGACCGCGACGCCGTTGTAGGTCTTCTGGCCGCTCGCTATCGACGAGTAGCCGATTCGTGCCAGCGCATCGCCCGGGAATTTCTCGGTAAGCTGTTTGATCTCCTGCAGCACCAGCACATCGGGCTCGGCCGCCTGCAGCCACTCGAGCACCTGCGGCAGGCGCACGTTCATCGAGTTGACGTTCCAGGTCGCTAATTTCACGAGCAGCGAGGCTGCTAGACTTCGATGCCGGTCTGCCGCAGCAGGGCGTCGACGGTCGGTTCGCGGCCGCGGAATGCGACATAGGCTTCCATGATGTCGCGGCTGCCGCCGACTTCGAGGATCTCGCGCCGGAAACGCTGCGCCGTCTCCCGGTCGAATATGCCGGCCTCCTCGAACGCGCCGAAGGCGTCCGCGGCCAGCACCTCGGCCCACTTGTAGCTGTAGTAGCCTGCTGCGTAGCCGCCGGAAAAGACGTGCGAGAACGCGTGGGGCAGGCGGTTGATGTCCGGATGCCGGATCAGGGCCACCTCGTCACGCACCTCGGCCAGCGTCTGCAGGACGGGCACCGGGTCGGCCGGGTCGTACTCGGCGTGTATGCGGAAGTCGAACAGGCCGAGCTCGAGCTGGCGGGGCATCGCGAGCGCGGCGCCCGCGTGCCGGCTCGCGTCCAGCTTGTCGAAGAGGTCGCGCGGCAGCGGCTTGTGGAACTCGTAGTGCGACGAGCAGCGCATCAGCACCTCGTAGCTCCACGCGAAGTTCTCCATGAACTGGCTCGGCAGCTCGACCGCGTCCCAGGGAACGCCGTTGATGCCCGAGATACTCGGGAAGCCGACGCGCGTCAGCAGGTGATGCAGCATGTGGCCGAATTCGTGGAACAACGTGACAACGTCGTCGTGTGTCAGCAGCGACACGCCGTTCTCGTCGGGCGGCTGGAAGTTGCAGACGAGGTAGCCGACCGGCAATGCCGTGCGCCCGTTGAGATATTGTCTCGTGACGCACTCGTCGATCCACGCGCCGGTGCGTTTGCCGTTACGCGCGAACAGGTCCGTGTAGAAGCCGCCGATGATCTCGCCTTCCTGACGGACCTTGTAGAAACGCACGTCGTCGTGCCACGCGGTGACGTCGTCGTCCTGCTCGAGCGCGACGCCATAGAGCTGCGATGCGAGATCGAACAGGCCCGCCTTGACCGTGGTCGCCGGGAAGTAGCCGCGCAATTCCTCGTTCGAGACCGAGAAACGGTCCTGCTTGAACTTCTCGAGCCAGTAGCCGACATCCCAGGCTTCGAGTTCGGCGCCGGCGAATCCGGTCAGCTCGGACAGTTCGCGTTCGGCCGCCGCCCGCGAGTGCGACGACAGTTCGCGCAGGAACGCGATCACCTGTCCGGGCGTGTCGGCCATCTTCGTCGCGAGGGAGTACTCGGCAAAGTTCTGGAAGCCGACGAGATTCGCCGCCTCGTGCCGCAGTGCGAGGATGCGCTCGATGTTCCGACCGTTGTCCCACTTCGGATCCCTGCCCTTGTCGGAACCGCGCGTGACCCAGCCCCGGTAGAGCGCCTCGCGCAAATCGCGCGAGTCCGCCTGCTTCATGACGGCATCGTAAGTGGGGAAGTCCAGCGACAGCAGCCAGCCGTCGATCCCGGCCTTTTCCGCACTCTCCGCCGCACGCGCCAGCAGGGGGCCGGGCAGGCCGCGCAGGTTGTCGACGTCGGTGATGTTCAGCGTCCAGTCGTCGGAGGCATCCTGTACGTTGTGCTCGAACGTGGCCTGGACCTCGGCCAACTCCTGCATGATCGTCTTGAAACGGTCTTTGGCGTCCTTCCCGAGATCGACGCCGGCGAGATGAAAATCGCGCAGGGCGTGATCGACGGCGCTGCGGCTCTCGGCCGACGCGTCGTCGGGCAGGTTCCTCTGCACTTCGGCGTAGGCGCGCTGCAGATCGGCGTTCTGTGATAATTCCGTGCCGTATTCGGTCAGTAAGGGCAGGGCCTCCTTGTACGCGTCACGCCAGTCCGTGGAGCCGAGTACACTCTGCAGGTGGCTGACGGGCGACCAGACCCGGCCGAGTTCGTGGTCCATTTGTTCGACGGGCGCGACGAGGGCCTCGATATCGGGCGCCGCGCCCGAGTTCAGCAGGCCGTGAAGGCGCGCCCGGTTGTCGTCGATGACTTTGCGGACCGCCGGCAGCACGTGGCGGGGTCTGATCTCGTCGAAGCGCGGCAAAGACGACGTATCGAGTAGCGGGTTGGTCATGAGGCGGTTGATATCTCGTTCCGGCGCCGCATATTAGCACAGGCATGTGGCCGGGCCCCGTGTCCGAAAACCGACAACAGGACGACATAAAGTGACGAACTCGTACGAACTTCTCGTGATAGGCGGAGGCAGCGGCGGACTGGCCCATGCGCAACGCGCGGCGGAGTACGGCGTGAAAGCCGCCGTCGTCGAGCACGGCCCGCTCGGCGGTACCTGCGTCAATGCCGGCTGCGTACCCAAGAAGCTCATGTGGTACGCGGCGCAGCACGCGCACGGATTCGAGCATGCCGCGGACTACGGCTTCGACGTCGAGGTGAAGGGCCACGACTGGGCGGGCCTCAAGGCGAGGCGCAACGCGTACATCGAGCGCCTGAACGGCATCTACGAGAACAACCTCGACAAGCGAAGCGTGACGTACGTCAAGGGCCATGCCCGCTTCGTCGATGCCAACACCGTCGACGTCGACGGCCGCCGCATCGAAGCGGATCGCATCCTCATTGCGACGGGGGGGCGTCCGTCGGTGCCCGACGTTCCGGGCGCCGGGTTCGGTATCACGTCGGACGATTTTTTCGAGCTGGAGGATCGGCCGCGGCGCGTGCTGATCGCGGGCAGCGGTTACATCGCGGTCGAGCTGGCGGGCGTGTTCAATGCGCTCGGTTCGGACGTCCGGCTCGTCGTGCGCAGGGACAGCGTGCTGCGCGACTTCGATCCGATGCTCGGACGCGAGCTCATGGATGCGATGGATCGCGACGGCATCGATCTCGTTACGCGGGTCGTGCCCGAGTCGGTGCTGCGGACCGGGGACGGCATCACGCTGTACGCCGAAGACGGACGCAAATTCGGGCCGGTCGACTGCCTGCTCTGGGCGATCGGGCGCTCGCCCAATACCGGGTCGCTCGACGTGGACAAGGCGGGCGTCGAGGTCGATTCGTTCGGATTCGTGCCGACCGACAGGCTACAGCGCACCAACGTCGAGAACGTTTTCGCGCTCGGCGACGTCACGGGACGGGCCGCCCTGACACCGGTTGCCATCGCCGCGGGCCGCCGGCTTGCGGACCGGCTGTACGGCGGCATGGAGGGCAGGCACCTCGAGTACGAGATCATCCCGACCGTGATCTTCAGTCACCCGACGATCGGCACGGTCGGCCTGACCGAGAGCGAGGCCAGGGCAACGTACGGCGACGACGTCAGGGTCTACAAGTCCGGGTTCACGGGCATGTACTACGCGCTCGGCGCGAACAAGCGGCGATCCGTCATGAAGCTGATCACGGCAGGCGCGGACGAGAGAGTCGTCGGTTGCCACGTCATCGGCGAAGGCGCCGACGAGATGATGCAGGGTTTCGCGGTCGCGATCCGCATGGGCGCGACCAAGAAGGACTTCGACGACACGGTCGCGATCCACCCGACCAGCGCCGAGGAACTCGTGACGATGCGTTAGCGCCTCGCCCGACCGCTCCCGCCCGCAGCAGGGCGACGTATACGCTCACCCGACGAGGAAGCATGGTGGCCAACCTCGTATGCTGCCTGTCAGGCGGATTCTGCCGCTGCTGGAAGCAAGCTACAAGGTACCGGAGAAAAGCTGAGCCGGGCAGGAGTTGTGACTAACGTCAACCGTTCCGGGCCTACGCCGTGACCTTCATCTGCCTGAGCACGGGTTCCGTGTCGGGACGCACGCCGCGCCAGATGTTGAACGATTCTGCGGCCTGCTCGACGAGCATTCCCCAGCCCATGGCGGATTTCGCCGCGCCGCGCTCGCGGGCCCATTCGCCGAACGGCGTCGGTTTCAGGCCGTAGGCCAGGTCGTAGCAGAACGTGTCTGCGGACACCGCGGCCTCCGGGTACGGCGGCGCGTCGCCCGTTACGCCGGAGGACGTCGCATTGACGATCAGGTCGTACTTGCGCACGACCGGAACGGCATCGAACGGATACGCGGACACCGGGCCGAGGTGCGAAAAACGCTCGACCAGCGCTT
>JAKSCZ010000602.1 GCA_022360335.1 Pseudomonadota bacterium | reverse complement strand
AGGAGCTCAGGAAGGCGCATCCGCCGAAGCACCGGCAGGGCTTCACGATCTTCTTCACGGGACTTTCCGGGTCCGGCAAGTCGACGGTCGCGAACGCCCTGATGATCAAGCTGCTCGAAGAGGGTTCGCGCCCGGTCACGCTGCTCGACGGCGATATCGTGCGCAAGAACCTGTCGAGTGAGTTGACCTTCTCGAAGGAGCACCGCGATCTCAACATCCAGCGCATCGGCTTCGTCGCCAGCGAGATCACCAAGAACGGCGGCATCGCCATTTGCGCGCCGATCGCGCCGTACGCGGCGACACGCCGGCTGGTGCGCGAGATGATCGCTCCGCTCGGGGGCTTCCTGGAGACCCACGTCGCCACACCGATCGAGGTCTGCGAGGAGCGCGATCGCAAGGGGCTCTACGCGATGGCGCGCGCCGGCAAGATCAAGGGATTCACCGGCATCGACGACCCGTACGAAGTGCCCGAGAACGCCGAGATCGTCATCGATACGTCGGAACTCTCGCCCGATCTTGCGGCGCACCGGATCCTGCTCACCCTCGAGAAGTTCGGCTATATTCGGTAGGCGGGTCGGCTATAGTTGCGGTTTCGTATGCCGACCCTGGAAACCGCAATCCGTCTCATGGTCATCGGTCAGGCGCTCCTGGTCGCAGCCGTGTTCCTGTTCGGCAAGGGCGGGCATGCCGCGCGTATCAGCGGCACGCTGGTCATGCTCGGCGTGGCCGCCTACCTCTACTCCTCGGGCGCGCTGTGGGGCAGCCTGCCGCGTCTCGAGCCCTTGATACTGCTCGTGACGATGGCGGTTCCGTTTCTCGTCTGGTCGTTCGCGCGCAGCATCTTCGATTCGCCATGGCCGCCGTTGCCCGTGACGGCCGGGATCGGCCTGTTGCTCGTCGTCGCGTGGCTCATGCAAGTCGTCGACGGACTGGTCGAACCCGAGGCGGCCGGCGCCGCCAGCCTCATGCTGCGCAGCGGCGGGCTCGTCGCCATGGCGCACGCCCTCTGGCTGGCCTGGTGGGGGCGGCCGGACGATCTCATCGAGCGCCGCAGGCGCTTCAGGCTGCTGTTCGTGGCCGTCATCGCATGGCAGGTCGCGGCCGTGCTCGCAGTCGAACTGGTCTTCGGCCCGGGACGGGTGCCGGCGTGGCTCGACATGACCAAGGTCTTCGTCATCGCTGCAATGATGCTGGTCCTCGCGATCCCGATGCTGCGTCTCAGGAGGGTCTTTTTCGAGCCCGATCGCCCCGTCCCGGCCGTCGCGGCAGGCGATGGCGAACCCGCGACGGCGCAGGACGTGTATCACCGCAAGCTGCTCGCGCTCATGCACGACGGCTGCTACCGGGAAACCGGGCTGACGATCGCGGTACTGGCCGGGAAGCTCGCGGTCAGCCGACCGACGATCACCGCGCTCGTCGACGGGCT
>JAKSCZ010000561.1 GCA_022360335.1 Pseudomonadota bacterium | reverse complement strand
GCGCAACGACCAGGTGCTGACCGCACTGCGGCTGTACCTGCGCGATGCGGCGCTCGATCTCGCGGGACGCGTGGAGGGCCTGCGCGCATCGATATCGCATCTCGCCGAGCGCCAGGGCGGCGTCGAGTTGCCGGGCTACACACACATGCAGCACGCGATGCCCTCCTCGGTCTCGCTCTGGTGCGGCGGTTTCGAGGAAGGCTTCGCCGACGCCGTCGCCGGCCTCCGGACCGTGCACCGGCGCATCAACAAGAACCCGCTCGGCAGCGCGGCCGGCTATGGCACACCGGGCCTGCCGCTCGATCGCGATTTCACGACGAAACGGCTCGGCTTCGACGAAACGCAGACGCCCGTCACCGCGGCCCAGCTGTCACGCGGCAAAGCCGAATGCGCACTGCTGTTCGAGATCGCGCTCATGATGCAGGACCTGTCGCGCATGGCGAGCGACCTGTTGCTCTTCTACACGCAGGAGTTCGCCTACGTCTCGCTCGCGCCGGAGGCGACCACGGGCTCGTCGATCATGCCGCAGAAGCGCAATCCGGACGTCCTCGAGTTGCTGCGCGCCTCGTCGGCCACGGCACAGGCCTGTCTCGACGAGGCCCTGATGATCACGGCCAAGCTGCCCTCCGGCTATCACCGCGACCTGCAGCGACTGAAAGCGCCCCTGTTCCGCTCGATCGACCTGGGCGTAGAGAGCGTCGATATCATGGCCTACCTGCTCGAGGGCCTCGAGTTCCTGCCCGGCAACATCGAGCTCGACGACGGCGTATTCGCCACGGAGGAAGCGTATCGGCTCGTTACTGAAGAAGGCATGCCGTTTCGCGATGCGTACCGCAAAGTCGCGAAACGGTATACTCGCTAGGTCTTTCCAACGGGTCGATGCAATGAAACGTCTGTTCGGCTTTCCGGCCGCCATCCTGTTCCTGTTCGTCGCATCTTGCGGCCAGAGCGGACCGCTCTATATCCCGGGCAACCCGAGCGAGATCCGGCAACCGCCTCCGCCGGCGGAGTCCACCGCCGAAGAAGAGGCCGAAGAGGACGGCGAGACCGAAGAGCAACCGTAGCACCGGCACCCATGACTGACCTCGTCCTGATCGACGGATCGTCGTATCTGTATCGCGCGTACTACGCAACGGAACGCCAGGGACTCGCAAACTCGAACGGCGAGCCTACCGGCGCGATTCATGTCGTGCTCGCGATGATCCGGAAACTGATTCGTGAAGAACGCCCGACTCACGTCGCCATCGTGTTCGATGCGCCGGGCAAGACGTTCCGCGACGAACTCTATCCGGAGTACAAGGCGACGCGCCCGCCCATGCCCGACGACCTGCGCTCGCAGGTCCGGCCGATTATCCAGGCGGTCGAGGCGATGGGCCTGCCGCTTCTGCAGGTCGACGGGGTCGAGGCCGATGACGTGATCGGCACGTTGTGTGCGGAGGCCGAACGAGCCGGCCTCGCAGTCCTCGTATCCACGGGCGACAAGGACCTCGCGCAGCTCGTGACGGACGGCGTAACGCTGATCGACACGATGAACGACACCCGCATCGACCGCGGCGCCGTCAAAGCCAAGTTCGACGTCTGGCCGGAACAGATCGTCGACTACCTCGCACTCGTCGGTGACAGCTCGGACAATATCCCGGGCGTGCCGAAGGTCGGCCCGAAAACGGCGGCCAAATGGCTGCAGCTCTTCGACGACGCGGACGGCATCGTAGAGCACGGCGAGGAGATCAAGGGCAAGGTGGGGGAGAACCTGCGTGACAACGTCGAGTCGCTGCGACTGTCGCAGGCGCTCGCGACGATCCGCCGCGACGTCGAACTCGACGTTTCGATCGACGAACTGAAAGCGGGCGACGGCGACGCCGGCGCACTGCGCGAACTGTACGCTCACTACGAGCTGCGTTCCTTGCTGCGCCAGCTCGACGAGGAAGCCGGCACGGCGCCCGAACCGCAGGCCGAGGACGAACGAACCGGGTACGAGACCGTTCTCGACTGGAAAGCCTTCGACGCCTGGCTGGAGAAGATCGGGAACGCCGCGCTCGTCGCATTCGACACGGAGACCGACAGCCTCGACTACATGAGCGCCCGGATCGTGGGGTTCTCGCTCGCTGTCGCCGAAGGCGACGCCTGTTACGTGCCGGTCGCACACGATTACCCGGGCGCGCCCGATCAGCTGCCGCGCGACGAGGTTCTCGGGAAACTCAAACCCTGGCTCGAGGACGACGCGCAAAAGAAGGTCGGGCACCACCTCAAGTACGACGCCCATATCCTCGCGCGCTACGGCATCGGGATGCG
>JAKSCZ010000536.1 GCA_022360335.1 Pseudomonadota bacterium | reverse complement strand
CGCGCAGCGAGGCCTCGATGCGGCGATCGAGTTCGTCCGAAACCGTGACTTCGATCCTGTTTGCGTCTTCGCGCAGTCTGCCGGCCAGCTTATCCATAGGCTTTGCTTCCCGGGGGCTCGTCGCGCAACGCGTTCCCGAGCGCCCGCCGCCCCCTCATCAGGTTGACCTTGGTCCAGGATACGGACCGCTCCAGTGTACTCGAGATGTCGTTGACCGACATGTCCTCGGCATAGCGCAGCCACATGGCGGTAAACACGTCGTCGTTGAACAGGCGCCGCGCGCTGATCCACAGGTTGTCGGTCTCCGTATCCGCCAGGCACTGCAGTAACGGGTCGCTCTCCTCGTCGCGCAGGTCGTGCACGTCCGTGACGTCGACGACATCGGGGCGGCGCAGGCCGGCTGCCTTCCGGATCGCGATGCGATACAGCCAGGTGCTGAAGCGCCAGCGCGGATCGTAGGAGTGCAGGTAGCGGTAGGCGGCGATCAGGGTGTCCTGCAACGCATCTTCGGCGTCGGCGAAACTCGCGCAGCGCGTCAGCAGGAAGCGCAACAGGCGCTCCCTGTAAGCGCGAACGAGGTCCGTGAATGCGTCCACGGACCCCGCCTTCGCGGCAACGATCAGTTCGGCTTCGTCATTCACTCAGGGTCCGCACGACGAGATCCGGGTCCACCGCCAGCGACAGGGACAAGGCGTTGCCGGTCACGTCGATCTTCATGCTCTGCAGCATGGCCGCGGCCTCGGGGTCCATCGAGCCGTCGAAGGATACGAGGCTGATCAATCCGCGGGCGACGCTCGCCAGCGACTCGGCGATCTCCCTGTCCTCGGTCACGAGCGTCGCCTCGAGCGCGATCTTGCCAGCCTTCGCCGCCAGCAGGAACGCCACCTGCTCGGCATTGCGCAGGATGTTCGAATCCCAGTCGGAGGCGCCGTTATGTCCCAGCAGGCCGCCGTCCATACTCGCCTGCAGCAAGGTCTTTTCGGCCGACAGAACCAGCAGCGCACCGCCGTTCGCGTCCACGCCCGGCGTTTTGCCGTTCTTCGCGAGCAGCGCCTTCATCTGGTCTTCGGAGGAGGTGACGAGGATCTTTCCCCTGACGTCGAAACTGACCCAGGCGTTGTCCTCGGGCGCGAGGTCGTAGTGGATACGGGCGTCGTCGAGCGTGACCTGCCGCTCGCCCTCGCCGAGCCGAAAGTAGGACTTGCCGGAGGATTTCAGAGGGCTGATGTCGCCTTCGGCAGCCAGGAACACCATGAGCTTGTCTTTGCTGTCCTGACTGAAGTCGCCGTTCATGACGACGATCGCACCCCGTTCCCTGACCGACAGGGCCGTGATCGAATCGAGTTCGGCGCCGAAGTCGACGCCGGCGTCCCGTCCGATGTCGTCGAATACCTCGTCCTCGAGCCAGGCGTAGACGCCGCGGCCGGCCGGTTCCGAGCGCATCCTGTCGAGATCGACGTGAAAATACCAGTCGGCACGCCCGGACGACCCGGCCGCGGCGACGCCGGGCATGGCGAGGCACAGGCCCAGCACGAACAGCTTCGATAGACGCATCGTACAACCCTCATTCCGTGTGTCTTACACGCTTATAGCGGGCTGCGCCGGATTCGGTTACACCCCGGGCGGTCTTTTGCCGGTCAGCCGGCTCACGCCGTACGTCAGCAGCATACCGGCGGCGAAGCCCGGGATCGCTTCGTAGAGCCCGTGATAGTCGTCCTTGAAGAAACTCAGCCAGACGACGCTCGCCACGAAACCGCCGAGCATGCCGCACAGTACGCCGGCCCGGGTGATCCGCCGGTAATAGAGTATGCCGATCATCGCGGGGCCGAATGCGGAACCCAGCCCGGACCAGGACGCGAGCACGAAATCGAAGATCACCCGGGGTTCCTGCACACCCAGCACCACGGCGATGAGGCCGATCACGATCGTCACGGCCTTGCCGTAGTGCGACAGGCGTTCGTCGCTCTCCGTGCTGCCCATGATGCGCTGGTAGGTATCGCGCACGACCGAGGACGAGGCGAGCAGCAGCAGCGAATCGACCGTCGACATGATCGCCGAAAGCACGACCACGAGCAGCATGCCGGCGACGACGGGATGGAACAGGTTGTTCGAGATTACCGGGAATATCCGCTCCGGATCCTCGAGACCCGGGTACAACGCGCGCCCCGCGATGCCGGCCGTCACGGCACCGAACGTGAACACGAACAGCACGGCCAGCGACATGATGCGCGCCTTGCGGATTTCGCCGTCGTCGCGTGCCGACATGTAGCGGATGAGCAGCTGCGGCACACCGAGGAACGGCAGGCCGATGGCGACGAAACTGGCGACACCGATCCAGGCCGGCGTCGCGTCGAAGCTGAACATGTCCAGCAGGGCCGGGTCCTGGCGCGTCAGCGATGCCTCGACGCCGCCCCAGCCGCCGGCGGCGACGATGGCGGCCGCCGGCACCGCAATCAGGCCGAGCAGCATGAGCACGCCCTGCACGACGTCCGTATACGACACTGCTTTGTAGCCGCCCACGAAGGTGTACGCGATGATGATCACCGAGCCGGCGATGACGCCAGTCTCGTAGTTCACGCCGAGGAATTCGGAGAACGCCTTGCCGGTCGCGACCATCTGCGCCGTCACGTAGGTCGTGACCATGACGACGATGATCAGCACCGCCGCAGCGCGGATCAGGTGCCACTTGTCGACGAACTTCGCCGCCAGCACGTCGGGAACCGTGATCGAGTCGGTCTCGTCGCCGAGCTTCTTGAGCCGGCGTGACATGAGCCACCAGGAGGCGCCGATCCCGAGAATCTCGCCGACGACGATCCAGTACGCCTGCGCACCGACGAGGTAGCCCATGCCGGACAGACCGAGCAGCAACCAGCCGCTCTCGCCCGTCGCATTGGTACTGAACGCCACGACCCAGAACGGCAGCTTCTTGCCCGCCAGGTAGAAACCCGACAGCGTGTGCGTCTCGCGCCGGCTCCAGACCGCCAGCGCCGCGAGTATGCCGAGGTATATGATCAGTACGGTAACGGTGGCGTTCATCTGCTCAGCGCTCGCGCGTGATGCGGCCCGCGATAATGCCCGAGATCAGGAGGAACAAGCCGGCGCCCAGCAGGAACTCCGGATAGGACCGCGTGATACCGCAGTAGTAGATGCCGACGATCACGGCGCCCTGGAAGACGTTGATGAACGGGTTGTTGCGCTTGACGGCCTTCGGAAACCGGATGCGCGAGATCATCAGCAGCGCCAGCACGAACATGAAAACGGGCAGGTACAGGTGCAGCGGCAGGGACGCGGCCAGGTCGGGATGGTGAATCAGCACGAGCACGACGGAGGAGACCAGGCCCCCGCCCGTCGCAGTGATCGGGATACCCGTAAACCAGCCGCCGCTCGGCCGATCGGAATACAGGTTGAACCGGGCGAGCCGCATCGCACCGGCAAGTGCGAATACGGCGATCGCGACGAGCAGCACCCAGAACTGGCCCGAGTCCATCACGACGCCGCCGACCTCCATGCCGACGTTGAGCACGAGTACGGCCGGGGCGACGCCGAACGAGACGAGATCCGCCATCGAGTCGAACTCGGCGCCGAAGTCCGAGGTCGCTTTGAGCAGGCGCGCGGACACGCCGTCCATGACGTCGAGCAATCCGCACCATACGATGATCCACGCGGCGAACTCGAGGCCGCCCAGCTGCGTCGTTACGATCGACGCAATACCGAGCAGCAGGCTCAGTGCCGTGAAACCGTTCGGAACCGTGTATCGGAGGCGCATCGAGGGCCCTGGCAAGCTCTTGTTATCGAACGCCCCATTTTGCATATCGCGGCCGTGTTAATCCACCGCGAGCCCCGCCAACAGGCTGACGGCGACGGCAAGAACGATCCCGTTCATGAGAGCCTCTCCTCGCGGCTACTCCGCGACCCGGGCGGCAACGACCCGGGCGGGACAGCCGGAGCCCTGCGTATACGGCCCGAGGCCCGTATTGACGCTGGCGACCTGCCCCGGAGGCACCTGCCCGTCGATACCGAAGCGCCGCTCTCTCTGCCGGCCGCCGTCGGTATACGTCACGGCGACCTGCACGCCCGCGATTCGTACCGCTGTCTCGTTTCTGACCGACACAACAAGGTTTCCGTTCCCGTCGGCCGAGCAGCCGCGTCTCACGTACGCGGCCGGATCGACCGGCAACTCGAGCCGCAGCAGTTCGGCGGCCGCGAGCCTGCCGTAGTCGCCGCCCGACTTGGCGACGACCTTGTAGTGCTCGACGGCGCCGGGTACGTCACCCCGGTCTTTCGCGATACCGGCGAGGGCCAGGTGCGCGGGCGCCGTCGGCAACAGCTCGAGACTGCGCTCGAGATCGGCGACGGCGGCATCCCGATCGCCCGATTCCTTGCGCGCGATGCCGCGCTGCAGGTGGTAGTAGAAGAAATCGCCGCGACGCTCGATCGCCCGTGTGTAGTTGGTCACGGCCCAATCGTAGTTGTCCTGGACGAGCCGGATGTCGCCGCGCAGGGCGTGAAAATGCGCCTCGCCGCCGAACAGGTCGAGCGCCCGGCCGGCCTTCGCGAGCGCTTCGTCGATCCTTTTCCCGGCGAGCGCCTTGCGGCCCTCGTCGTAGGCCTCGTAGGCGGGCTTGAGCTGCATCGTCCGGGCCATGACCGCTGCGTACTCGTCCCTGCCGCGGATACCGCCTGCCGGCAGCGTCGCCGCGGTCGCCTCATTGGCCCGTACGCGCTCCTGTGACGGCGGATGGCTCGCAAACAGCCCGCTCAGCCAGTCCGTCCTGCGCCCCTCGCTGAGCCGCAGGAAGGTCTTCTGCAGGTCGACGGCGCCCTGCGGGTCGTACCCCGCCCGCGACATGTACTCCATGCCGTAGCGGTCGGACTCGAGCTCGGCGCTGCGGCCGTACCGCGCGAGGCCCGCCTGCGCCAGCAGATTGGCGCCGCCGGCGATCAGATTGCCGTAGTCGCTGTCGCTGGCGGCGATCGCCGTGCCCAGGACCCCGACCTGCATGAGCACCGCTCTCGACTGTTGCTTCGCCGAGTGTCTCGCGGCCGCGTGCACGGCCTCGTGCCCGAGCACGGCCGCCAGCTCGGCCTCCGACTCGAGCTCCGTCAACAGGCCGCGATTGATCGCGATCTTGCCGCCGGGCAGTGCCCAGGCATTGGGGACGGAATTGTTGAGAACGACGAATTCGTAGGGCAGATCGACGCCGCTCTGCGCCGCAACCTTGTTGCCGACGCGCTGCACGTAGGCGGTCAGCGCGGGATCCACGTCGTATTCGCCGCCCTGGGACTGTTGCATGGGGACGTAGTTTTGCCGGCCCAGCTCGATTTCCTGCGCCGTGCTCATGAAGACGAGCTCCTTCTTGCCCGTCACCGGATTCACGGAACAGCCCGTCACGAACGCGATACCGAGCAGCAGGAAGACAGTCGCTTTGCGCATCACTCGCCCCTCATCGTCAGGCCGGGAATTATAACGCCGGATGCCCCGGCTCGGCCAAAGAGGGGACGCCCCGGACAGGATCTGTCCGGGGCGGAAAATCCGCCTCCCGCTCGACGGCCGAGGCGGGAGGGGCGAGGCCCGGGCAGAGCCCGGGCTGCCGGTCAGAAGCTCCAGGATACGGTCGCGGAGTACGACGTTCCGGGGTCTTCCTCGAAGGTCGTAATGCCGCCGGTCGTCAGCTCGACGGTGTCGTTGAGGATATTCTGCACCTTGACCTTGAACGTCAGTCGATCGGTCGGATACCAGAAATAGGTCAGATCGAGCGACTGGAAGGGTTCCTCGACGATGTCCGGAATCGGCTCGCCGGTTCCCTGGCTGCGCGTCAGGCTGAACACGCGCTCGCCGAACACGTTGTAGATCAGCGATGCCGTATGCTTCGAATCGGGCGAGTCGAAGCCGAGCATGAAGTTGATCACGTACTCGGACGCACCGGGCAACTGGCAATTGTTTGCGGAGATCGCCGTGCCTTCCGTCTCGAGACAGCTGACGTCGACGTTGCCCTGGCCCGTCGCCGGGTCGCCCGGCAGGAGCTCCGTTTCCTGGATCGTCGCGTTGCCCTGGACGAAGAACATGTCGCCCCAGCCGCCCAGGAAGCCGAGCTCCTTGAGACCCTCGATCTCAATGCCCGTCACTTCGGCGGACACGGCGTTGTCGATCCCGCGCGCAATCGTCGTATCCGACGCCGGCGTGAAGAAGTACGTGATCGGCCGGTCGATGTCCTTCCGGAAGGCCGTGATCGTAAAATTGTCGCTGTTCGCGAAGAACCATTCGAACCGCAGGTCGATCGCTTCGACGTCGGACGGGATTACGCCCGGATTGCCGCGCGTCAGATAGTCGGTGACCGGGTCGGTGTAACTCGAGTCCGTGATCTCGCGCAGGTCGGGACGAACCGTCGTTTCACTGTAGCTCAGGCGTGCCTGGAAAGTCTCCGCCCAGAAGCTGCCCATGTACGTCAGGGCGAAACTCGGGTAGATCTTGTCGTCCTGGAACGCGAAGTCCGACGACTCGAACGTGTCGGAGTCGACGTCGCCCAGGTCGACCTGGGGACTCGTCGAACTGAAGCTGAACGGATCCCAGGGGACGGACGCCTGACGGTAGTCTTCCCAGCGGCCGCCTGCGACGACGCGCCAGGTATCGTTCCAGGTCCAGTCCACCGCGCCGAAGACCGAGTCCGTAACGGTGGCGGCGATGTAACTGTCGCGCGCGTCCTTGCGGCTGATTTCCGCGTTTTTGGCCGGATCGCCGATGATCGAATCCGCGAACACGTCGCCGAGCGACGTCGAGGAACGGACCTCCTGCGACGACCCGGGTACGCCCAGGCCGTACTCGAACAAACGGAATTCGCGCACTTTCTGGGCATGCGTGTAGCCGCCCGAGAACTCGACGAAGTTGCTGCCCCATTCGAGCGGCAAGGCGCCTTTCCAGCCGTAAGTCTCGACCTGATCGTCGAGGTCCACGAAGCGGAACGACGCCGCGTCCGACTGCGTGGTAACGAAACTGTCCGTGACCCGGCCCGTGTTCGGGTCGATGGTCGTCTGCTGATTGGCAACCAGCACGCGGTTCGGAATGTCGGTCTCGGCGTCCGAGTCGGAATAGAACCACTCGACGTGCGTTTCCGTCGGCAACCAGCCCAGCAACCTGTCCAGGATCGGGAACCTGGCGCGCGTGTCGTTACCGAGATAGTGCGTGCCGCGAATCTGGTTCGTCAGCATCTCGCGCTCTTCGAACTCGAGCCGCGTGTCGCGGAATCCCTCGTCGAACGACCGGTTCTCGTTGGTGAAGTCGAACACCTCCGTCTCGTCGTCCGTATTGCGGAGCCACAAGGTCGTCGTCTCGATGTCGTGGTCCTCGAGGAAGCTCAAACCGAAGTTCGCCGTCCCCGAAACGTTGACGCTGCGCGTCGTCTCCTCGCGG
>JAKSCZ010000568.1 GCA_022360335.1 Pseudomonadota bacterium | reverse complement strand
TTCGTTGACCGGCGAAACTTTGACGACGCGCGGCTTCAGAAATTCGTGTACAGATTCCTGCATGGGTAGATACCCTCCGATTACTTCGAGTAGAGCTCGACGACGAGGTTTTCGTTGATGTCCGGGAGAATCTCTTCCCGGTCGGGCAACGACTTCAGGACGCCCGCCATTTTTTTGGCGTCGACGTCCACCCAGTCGGGCAAGCCCACCTGGCTCGCAATTTCCATTGCATTCTGGATACGCAGCTGCTTCTTCGCCTTCTCGCGAATGCCGATCGAGTCGCCCGCCTTGACCTGGGCCGACGGGATGTTCACGACCTTGCCGTTGACCTCGATGCTCTTGTGGCTGACGAGCTGGCGAGCCTCGGCACGCGTCGACGCAAAGCCCATGCGGTAGACCGTGTTGTCGAGACGGCCCTCCAGCAGGCGCAGCAGGTTCTCACCCGTCGAGCCTTTCAGCTGGGCGGCACGCTTGTAATAGTTGCGGAACTGTCTCTCCAGCACACCGTACATGCGGCGCAGCTTCTGCTTCTCACGAAGCTGCAGGCCGTAATCGGACAGGCGGGGACGCCTCTGCGACGGGCCGCCCGGAGCGACCTCCAGCTTGCACTTCGATTCGAGCGGGCGCACGCCGCTCTTGAGGAACAGGTCCGTGCCTTCCCGGCGGGAGAGCTTGCACTTCGGTCCTAAGTATCTTGCCATTATTCAGCCTCTATACGCGGCGTTTCTTGGGCGGACGGCACCCGTTGTGCGGGATAGGCGTCACGTCCTCGATGTTCTGAATTCGGAACCCCAGGGCGTTCAGGGCACGGACAGCCGACTCGCGTCCCGGACCCGGCCCGCGAACTCGCACGTCCAGGTTCTTGACGCCGAATTCGAGGGCAACCCTGCCCGCCTTGTCCGACGCGACCTGCGCTGCAAACGGGGTGGACTTGCGCGATCCGCGGAAACCGCAGCCGCCGGCCGTCGCCCACGACAGAGCATTACCCTGACGATCGGTAATCGTGATGATCGTATTGTTGAAGGAAGCATGTATGTGCGCAATCGCATCGACGACGTGCTTCTTGACCTTCTTTTTCCTGGTTTCTGCCATACCTGATCTTCTCAAACTGCATGTGGGAGGGCCTTCAGGCCCGATTCGGGGCTAAAGCCCCTCCTACAATCGTCAATTAGCGTTTAATCGGACGCTTCGGCCCCTTGCGGGTCCGCGCGTTCGTGCGCGTGCGCTGGCCGCGCAGCGGCAGGCCGCGACGGTGACGGATGCCGCGGTACGAACCGAGGTCCATCAAACGCTTGATGTTCATCGAGACCTCGCGGCGGAGATCGCCCTCGACCGTGAAGGCCGCGACCGCCTTGCGCAGCTTTTCGACCTCCGGCTCGGCGAGGTCCTTGACCTTGGTGTCGCCGGCCACGCCGGCTGCTTCGCAAATCTGCCGCGCGCGCGTGCCGCCGATACCGTAGATACCCGTCAGCGCAATCACGACGTGCTTGTTCAACGGGATGTTGATGCCTGCTATACGTGCCACTTAACAGTTCCTCTTCGTAACGCCCGGTCTATCCCTGGCGCTGTTTATGCCGTGCGTCTTTGCAAATCACCCGCACGACACCGTTGCGGCGAATGACTTTGCAGTTTCTGCAAATCTTCTTGACTGATGCTCTTACCTTCATGAGCTCTCTCCAATTCACTCGGCTGTAGGAGCAGCGGCCGTAGGAGCGGCTTTAGCCGCGACCGACCCTGTTCGGGCCTGAAGGCCCTCCTACCTCGCTCGGGCCCGAAGGCCCTCCTACCGTCCTACCGTAACTGGCCTCCCCGTCCGTAATTCCTCAGGTT
>JAKSCZ010000074.1 GCA_022360335.1 Pseudomonadota bacterium | reverse complement strand
TCATGCCGAACGGTATGCCCGCGCCGGGGTGTAACTGACCGTGATCGCCGGCGGTGCCGATGAACGGATCGACGTAGCGAACGACGTCGACGTCCGGGGCCGGCACGGCGGCGGGCCGCTCCGCTGCGCCACAGGCAACGAGGCAACCCAGTATCGTCGCGGCGGGCGCCGCCCGCCGCCCGGAAAACGTCTGAACCGTCATCATCGAACGTTCCTTCCGGAATCCTCAGGCTTTTGCCCTGGCCTTGCGATAAATCGCCAGCGTGCTCTCGTCCTGGCCGCGCAGCGCGTACCATGCGATATAGCCGTAGCAGACCGCGGGGACGACGAAGCTCAACTGAACCGACGACAGATCGGCGACGACGCCCTGGATGACCGGCAGCACGGCGCCGCCGACGATGGCCTGGCAGAGCAATCCCGAACCACGCCCCGTCAGGGGCCCCAGCCCCCGTATCGCGAGCGCGAAGATCGTCGGGAACATGATCGAATTGAAAAAGCCGACCGCGAGGATCGCCCACATCGCGACCTTGCCCCCGCTCAGGATCGTCGCGGCGATCAGGCCGATCGCGACGAAGGCATTGAAGGCCAGCACGAGGTAAGGCGCGACGTAGCGGGTCGCCGCAGCGCCGACGAAACGGCCGATCATCGCGGCACCCCAGTAGTAGGAGACCATTCGGCCGGCCTCTTCCTCCTGCAGCCCGCCGATGTGACTCTGGGTGAAGAAATTCACCAGGAAGCTGCCGACCGTCACCTCCGCGCCGACGTACAGGAATATCGCCAGCGCGCCCAGGATCAACGGCCGGTGTTTGAAGATCGAGTCGTGGTCCTCGGGCGACGGCCGCGTTTCCACGTCCTCGATGACCGGGAGCTTGAGGAACATGAAGACGATCGAACAGACGATCATTGCCGCGGCGAGCATGAGGTACGGTGCCTGCACGGCCTTGGCGGACGCGGTCGCGCCGACGACGGTCGTGGCGAGTATCAGGCTTGCGCCGAATACCGGGCCGAGCGTGTGGCCGAGCGAATTGATCGCCTGGGCCAGAATCAGGCGGCTGGGGCCCGTGCGCTCCGGTCCGAGAGCCGACACGTAGGGGTTGGCCGACACCTGCAAAACGGTGATACCCGATGCGAGCACGAAGAGCCCCGCCAGGAAAATCGCGTATCGCTCGACTTCGGCCGCCGGGTAAAAAAGACCGCAACCCGCCGCCATCGTCAGAAAACCGAATACGATGCCCTGCCGATAGCCGACACGCTCGACGAGGCGGCCCGCGAACGGGGAGACGATGAAGTAGGCGGCGAAGAAACAGAACTGCACGAGCATCGCCTGCGTGTAGTTCAGGTCGAAGGCCGATTTCAGATGCGGAATCAGAATGTCGTTCAGCGCGGTGACGAATCCCCAGATGAAAAACGGCGCCGTCATCACCGCGAACGCGACGGCGTAGTTGCGTCCCTGGCCCGCAGCGGGTGCGGAAGTGCTCATATGTCCGGCCATGTCGTTGTATTCCCCTCTCGTATCGGCGGTGCCTAAACCACGGCACCCTGGCTCCAGGGCACGAATTCGAACGTGCCAAGGCCGTGTTTTTCGCTGTTCGTTCGCTTGCCCGACGCGACGTCGACGATCGTCCGGAACAGTCGTCCGCCGGCGGCCTCGATCGTGTCTTCGCCGTTCGCAATTCCGCCGCAATCGACGTCCATGTCGTCCCGCATGCGGGTAAACAGCTCGCTGTTGCTGGCGATCTTGACCGTGGGCGCCCCTGTCGCCCCGAACGTGGAACCGCGCCCCGTCGTGAAACAGATCAGGTTCGCGCCGGCAGCGACCTCGCCCGTCACCGAGCAGGGATCGTAGCCGGGCGAGTCCATGAACCAGAGGCCCGGGCCCTCGAGCGCCTCGGCGTAGTCCAGCACGCCGCGCAGCGGCGCCGAGCCGCTCTTCGCCACGGCGCCGAGCGATTTCTCGAGGATCGTCGTAATACCGCCTGCGAGGTTGCCCGGCGACGGGTTGCCGCTAAGGTTCTGGCCGTGTCGCGCCAGATAGTCGTGCCACCAGTCGACCCTGGACTGCAGCCGTGCCGCCACGCCGGCATCGACGGCACGGCGCTTGAGCAATCCCTCGGCGCCGTGGATCTCCGGCGTTTCCGCCAGGATCGCCGCAGCGCCGGCCGCAACCAGTCGATCGACCGCATTGCCGAGCGCCGGGTTGGCGGTGACGCCCGACCAGCCGTCCGACCCGCCGCACTGCAGGCCCACCCTCAACGCCGACAACGGCGCGGGCCTGCGGTTCACGTCGCTCGCCGCCGCGATCAACTCGCCGACCAGGCCGATGCCGGAATCGATTGCCGCCCGGGTACCGCCCGCCTCCTGGATTTTCAGCGTACGTACCGGCGCCCCCCCGGACGGCGTCGCGCCGACCAGTTCCGGGAGCTGATTGACCTCACAGCCCAGGCCGACGACGAGCCAGCCGCCGAAATTGGGATGGCGGAGGTAACCGCGGAGCACGCGCTGCAGGACCGACAGCTCGACGCCTCCGCCCGCCGGGATGCCGCAGCCGGACTGATGGGTGACTGCGACGACGCCGTCGACGCCCGAAGCCCGCGCGTCGGCCGGATGCTCGAAGTGGCGCACGATTCGCGACACCACGGTTGCCGAGCAGTTCACGGTCGCCATGACGCCGACGTAGTTGCGGGTTCCGACGCACCCGTCCGCCCGCCGGTAGCCGGGGAACGACGGCAGCCCCGGCGAAGCCGCTTCCGCGCCGTCGCCGTCACCGCGCGTCGACGGTGCCTCCCCCGGCACGTCGTCGGTGTAGGCGAGATTGTGCGTGTGCACGTGTTCGCCCGCACGAATCGCGCGACTCGCGATACCGATGACGTGTCCGTACTTCCGTATCGGGTCACCCTCGCCGATATCGTGGACGGCGACCTTGTGGCCCACCGGAATATCGCCGCGGGACTTCAGGCGGCGGTCGATACGATCGTCGATCGCCAGCGCCTGCAGTGCGATGGCGACCGAATCGTCGGGATGCATCGACAGCACTCGATCCTCATGTGCCAAACGAGACGCCATACAAGAGCTTCCTACCAATTGAACATCGTGCCGTCGGCGAGCCGATTGACGGGCAGGTAGGCCCGTTTGTACGGATACTTGCCCGCCAGTTTTTCGTCGATC
>JAKSCZ010000298.1 GCA_022360335.1 Pseudomonadota bacterium | reverse complement strand
TGCCGACGGCGTGATGATCGCCGGTTGCGCCGAAGGCGATTGTTATCACCGGCTCGGCAACGAGTGGACCATCGCACGCATGGCCGGCGAGCGCGACCCGTACCTGCGGCGCCGGGTCGACACGCGCCGCCTGGCGCTGAGCTGGTTGCCGCGGGATGCGGCACGCCGCCGTCGCCGAGCCTTCGAGGCATTCCGGGATACCCTGGCGGAGATGGACGATGGATAGGCTGGTTCAGGCGCTTCTCTATACCGCGTTCGCCGTGTTCATCGCGTACTTTTCGCTGTCGCCGTCGTACCGGTATGCCGACCCCGGGCAGGCTGCAATCAAGCTGTCGCTGAGTCACGCCGCCGAACGGGTCGACGAGTGCGTCGTGCCGACGCCGCAGGAAATCAACCGGCGCGCCCTGGCCGGCGAGCCCCTGTCGCAGTGCGGCCGCGAGCGCCTGCCGCTGACGATCGAGCTGGAAATCGACGGCCTCGTCGTCTACCGCACCCTGGCACGGCCGTCCGGGCTGTGGAGCGACGGCCCCGCGTCGGTCTACGAGCGCTTCGACGTCGATGCCGGCGTGCACACGATTACGGCGAGATTGCGCGACACGCGACGGGACGAAGGCTGGGACTATACGCACAGCGAACGGGTGCGGCTCACGCCGCAGCGGTACTTCACGATTACGTTCCGCGCAGAGACGGGAGGCTTCAGATTCCGATGAGCCTGATCGAGTGGAAAGAGGAATTCAGCGTCGGCGTCGAGTCCGTCGACACGGAGCACCGGGAGATGATCGCGCTGATCAACGAACTCGACGGCGCGATGCGGCACGATGCCGACTGCGCGACCGTGATCCGTACCCTGGGGGAGATCTACGCGCGCATATCGGCGCACTTCGCGCTCGAGGAAAAGATCATGCGGGATACGGCGTACGCCGGCTTCGCCGCCCACAAAGCCGACCACGAACGGCTTCTCGATCACCTGCTCGACACAATCGACGGCGTCGAAGAAGCCGGCCGCTACGATCGTGAGGCCTTGTCCGCGCTGCTCGACCGGTGGTTCTCGGACCACTTCCGAACGCACGACGCCGAATTGCACCGACGCATCGGCTGAAGGCGAACACCTGGCTACGAACCAGGCGGTCGGGAGTTCGCTTTCGACGCGTTGCGCCGCTCCGACCATAGGGAGGAGGCATCTCTCCGGGCGCGCCAAATGATAGAACGTTACAGTCTTTCTGTAGGCCCTTTTTCTTTTCAGCGTATAGAAATCGAACTGAAAGCCGCTTGTTCTCGATCGAAGCGTCATTCACGTGCAATCCCCACTAGGTCCTCGGGCTTTAGCCTGTACCGAATGACATTGCCTTCATGCAGTCCTTTGAACTGTGCGCCGACATAGGCCACGACCTCTTCACGGTCTTCTTCGGGTACGTTCCTGGCTTCGGCCATGGCCATGACGGCGTCAGGATCGAAAGCCTTGTAGTCCAGAACGCTGGTCCGGACAGCTTCTTTGACAAAGTCGCGATAGGCAATTGCGGCTTTTTCCGGTGTGTCGACTTCAGCGCGCAGGGTCTTGTAGTTGTTTGCCGATGCCAGATAGGCATCGATATAGACTTCACGCAGCAAAGACACATTGTTCATTTCATAGATGCCTATCAGGCCGTCTATGTAAGCCCGGTCATCCATCGTAATGAATGACATTGGCGCAAGATCTGCCTTGAGCAGCGGAATATTTGAAGAAATCCTGGACGTTCGCTTGTTTACGTCAGCGAATGCCTGCAGGTACGGAATATGCACGAGCAGGAAGAAGGATTGTTCGAACGGATCGGTGATTGCCGCCGCTTTTTGAATTGTGACGTCAAACTCGTCCTCTATGATGAATTCATCATCGGGCGGCTTGTAGCTTGAGTAACCGATGCCTGCCGGCATTCGACGAAGTCGTCCGGCCATGGCCGGATCGATAAGCAGACCATCGGAAAGCAGAGCGTGGATAT
>JAKSCZ010000523.1 GCA_022360335.1 Pseudomonadota bacterium | reverse complement strand
TCGACGAGTTGCCGGCGCAGCTCGGTGACGTTGGCATTGCAGGCCTTGAGAATCTCGTGGACTTTCGGAATATCGAGCAGCGCGAGCAACAGGTGCTCGACCGTCATGAACTCGTGACGGCGGTCACGCGCCCTCTGGAAAGCCTCGTTGAGACAGAATTCGAGCTCGCTACTCAGCATTCCCTACGATTCCTCCATGGTGCACAGCAGCGGATGCTGGTGCTGCTTTGCAATGCTCATTACCTGCGCGACCCTGGTCTCGGCGATCTCGAAATTGAAGACACCGCACACGCCCTTGCCTTTCGTGTGGACTTCCAGCATGACCTGTGTCGCGCGCGTTCGCTCCATACCGAAAACCGACTCCAGGATCTCGACGACGAACTCCATCGGCGTATAGTCGTCGTTGATCAGCACGACACGGTAGAGCGGCGGCTGCTTGATCTTCGGCCGCGCTTCTTCGACAGCGAGATCGTAGCTGCCGCGGTCGTGGTCTTCCTTTCGATGGTCACTCATGGTCGATTTCGGGATATACGGTCGAATCGGGGCCGATCAAGGGCCCCGGCAAAGCCCGCTGTGCCGGGTATCCATTATAACTGCGGTCGCGGACCTTCCGGTATATTGTCGCCGGATACGGGATTCTCGCCGTCGCGCGGCTTGTGGCTGTCACGCCTCAACCCGTATCATCGGTTCGCCGCGTTAACAGGGTGTGCGCTTACAGGGTTGCGGCCCGGCAGGACATGATCAGCAAAGCGAACTGGAACGACTTCTCGGGCGTCGACGGAAGTGCGGCGCTCGCCGCGATCAACAGGGTGTTGCCGCCCTGGGTCGCCGTCTTGCTGGTCGTCGCGATCGGCTGGCAAGCGGCTAAGATCGTGTGGATGCTCGTCCCGGGGACGTCGGCGGGCGATCCGGTCGAGGTACCGGCCAGCCTGCCCGCTGCCGGCGCAGCCCGCGCCCCGGCGGACGTACAGGCAATCGCCGACCGGCACATGTTCGGCGAGGCCGCTGCCGGAGCCGCGCCGGCAGCGGCGCCTGTCGTCGACGAGGACCTGAGCGACACCCGACTCACCAATCTCGTCCTCAAGGGAACGATCGCATCGGACACGCCGGAGTTCTCGGTCGCCGTCATCGCCGACGGCACGGCCGAGCAGACGGTCTACTCGATCGGCGACTCCGTCGGTCCGGGGGCTACGCTGCATGCCGTTTACGCCGAACGCGTCGTGCTCAATGAGAACGGCGCATTGACGAATCTCCGGCTGCCCATCGAGTTCCCGGCGGTCGCAGCGGCGCCGGCACGGCGCACGACGACGCGCCAGACCGCCCGGAACAACAATCCGAACAGCCTGCAGAACGTCGTCGCCCAGAACCTGACCAGGCTCACGGACGTGATCAGGCCGACGCCCTATCTGGTCAACGGCGAGCAGGCCGGATACCGCGTCTACCCGGGGCGCAACCGGCAGCAATTCGCGGCGCTGGGACTCAGGCCGGGCGACCTGATCAAGGACATCGACGGCCAGGCGCTGACCGACCCGAGCCAGGCCATGCAGATTTTCCAGTCGCTGGGCACCGCCGATCAGGTGACCGTGACCGTCGAACGCAACGGACAAGCGCAAACGATTGTCCTCAGGACCAGCCAGCTCGACCTGGGCGAAGAGCAGACCAGATGATACCGATCTCGAAAAACCGACTTTCCGGCCGCCTGCGGCTCGTCGCAGCAGCCTTGCTGCTGGCAGCGGCCGGCCTTGCCTGGGCACAGCAGCCGGTATCGACGCTCAACTGGCGCGATGCCGACATTCGCCAGGTCGCCGAAGCCGTGTCCTCGGTGACCGGAAAGAACTTCCTGATCGACCCGCGCGTGACGGGCCGGGTCACCCTGCTGTCGCCGACGCCGCTCGGCCCGGACGCGCTGTACGAGGCCTTTCTGTCCATCCTGCAGGTGCACGGATACGTCGCGATCGACAGCGGCGATCTCGTCAAGATCATCCCCGATGCCACGGCCCGCCAGTTTCCCACGGCGATCGGCGTGGACGGCGCCTCCGGACCCGACGACCTCGCGACGCAGGTCATCCAGCTGCGCAACGTCGGCGCGGCCCAGCTCGTGCCGATCCTGAGACCCCTGATCCCGCAATACGGGCATCTCGTGGCGCACGCGGGCTCGAACATGCTGATCATCTCCGACCGCGCGGCCAACGTCTCGCGCATGGTCGCGATCATCCGCCGTATCGACCAGGCCAGTGACGAGGAGATCGAGGTCGTGCCGCTACAGCATGCGTCGGCAGCCGAAATCGTGCGCGTCATGACGGCGCTGACTCAGACGGCGCGTGCCGACGGCGTGCCCGTGACGACGAGCCTCGTGGCCGATGCACGAACGAACAGCGTGTTGATCGGCGGCGATCGCAACGAGCGTCTGCGCCTGCGCACGCTGATCGCCCACCTCGACACGCCGCTCGAGGAAGGCGGCGATACGCAGGTCCGCTACCTGCGCTACGCCGACGCCGAAGAACTGGCGACGAAGCTGCAGCAGCACGCAACGGGCCAGGCCCAGGCGGCAGCCGGTGCGCAGGGTGCGGGCGCCGGCCGGGACATCAGCGTCTGGGCGGACACGCAGACCAACGCCATCGTCGTCAACGCTCCCCCGAAGATGATGCGCTCCCTGATGCAGATCGTGGACAAGCTCGACATCCGCCGAGCGCAGGTCCTGGTCGAAGCCATCATCGTCGAGGTCATCGTGGACAAGCAGAACGAACTCGGCACCAGCATTGCGATCGAGGGCAGCGGCTCCGACGCGCCGATCGCCGTGACCAACTTCCCCGACTTCCTGGCGGGCGTGGTCCAGCTCGGGGGCGCGGCGAGCGGCGACGTCGTCGACCCGAGCGGCCTGATCGGCGAAGGCGGAACCATCGGCGTCGGCCGCATCACGGACGACGGCGTCAGTTTTGCGGCCATCCTGAGCGCCGTCGAAGGCGCCGCCGACACGAACCTGATCTCGACGCCGTCGCTGGTCACGACCGACAACGAGGAAGCGACGCTCAACGTCGGCCAGGAAGTCCCGTTCGTAACGGGTTCGTTCACGAACACCGGCGGGACGGACGGTTCCGTGAATCCGTTCCAGACGATCCAGCGCCAGCAGATCGGCGTCAAGTTGTCGATTACCCCGCAGATCAACGAAGGCGACTCCATGGTCCTCGACCTCTCGCAGGAAATATCGAGCATCGCGCAGTCCGCCGCGGGCGCCGTCGACCTCATCACCAATCAACGCATCGTCGAGACGACGGTCATCGTCGACGACGGCGAGATCCTCGTGCTCGGCGGGCTGCTCGAGGACGTGCTGCGCGAGAGCGACCAGCGCGTGCCGGTACTCGGCCGCATACCGTTGCTGGGTAACCTGTTCCGCTCGCGCAGAACCGAGAAGATCAAAACCAACCTGATGATATTCATTCGCCCGACCATTCTCCGCGATTCGGCCACGACGGCGCTCGAGACCGACCAGAAATACAACCTGATCCGCAATGTGCAGCAGGGACTGCAAGGCGACGACGTGCAGCTGATGCCGCGTGAGACGCGGCCGATACTTCCGCCCCTCGAGGAGCTCCGCAAGAACGACACCGGCGCGAAACGGGACGACGACGGGCAGCAGTGAGTCGATGGAAGCCGAGAAAGACATCGTCGTCGAGACCGATTCGCCCGAGCTCGCGAAGGCCCGGCACACATTGCCGTTCTCGTTCGCCAAACGCCATGGCGTGCTCATCCGGGAACTCGGCGATACCGACGGCAAGGCCGTCTATCACGGCGGCGCATCGCCGTTGAGTCTCGTCGAGGCGCGCCGGTTCGCGGGCGTGCCGCTGAAACTGTCCCGCGTCACACGCGAGGTTTTCGATAGCCTGCTCCAGGAGGCCTACGAGCAGGACACGACGAATGCGGCGTCGATGGTCGACGGACTCGACGAGGAGTTCGACCTCACGCAGGTCGCGCAGGAACTGCAGGAGCCGTCCGACTTGCTGGAAAGCGACGACGATGCGCCGATCATTCGTTTCATCAATG
>JAKSCZ010000052.1 GCA_022360335.1 Pseudomonadota bacterium | reverse complement strand
CGTTCCTCGTGCGCTCGGGCATCATCGTCTCCGTGCACGCCTTCGCGACCGACCCGACGCGCGGTTTCTTCATCCTCGCGTTTCTCGCGGTCGTCGTCGGCGGTGCGCTGACACTCTACGCGTGGCGGGCGCCGTCGCTCGATTCCGACGCCGGCTTTGCGCTGCTGTCGAGAGAGACCTTCCTGCTGCTCAACAACGTCTTGCTCGTCGTCGCGACGGCGCTGGTCCTGATCGGCACCCTGTCGCCGCTGGTCGTCGAGATGTTGACGGGCGGCAAGATCTCGATCGGCCCGCCGTGGTTCAACGTCGCGTTCCTGGTGCCGACGATTCCGCTCGTGATCCTGCTCGGCATGGGCATGCACGCGGCCTGGCGCAGACAGGCTGCGACGTCGTGGGTCAGGCAGTTGCGTGTCCCGGCGATCGCCGCACTCCTGCTCGGCGTCTTGATTCCGCTGCTGGTCTACGGCCGCGTCAGCATCCTGCTCGTCGTCGGCTGCGCGGCGGCCGTCTGGGTCGTGGTCCTGTCGCTGCTGCCGGTCGCGCGATCGCTGCGCCGCGACAAGGGCGCCTCCGGCATCACGCGCGGCGCGCTCGGCATGTGCGTCGCTCACTTCGGCATGGGCCTGTTCGTCCTCGGCGTGACGATCGTCTCGGCGTTCGGCGTCGAATCGGACCGCGCGTTGCAGGTGGGGCAGTCGATCGAGGTCGCCGGTTACGAGTTCGAGATGAAGGAACTGCGCGACGTCCAGGGCCCGAACTACTCGGCGCTCGAGGCAGAGATCGAAATTCGCGACGACGGCGAATACGTGGCGACGGTACGCCCGCAGAAGCGCCAGTACCTCGTGCAGCAGAGTCCGATGACCGAGGCCGGCATCCACGCGGGCCTCGACAAGGACCTGTTCGTCGCACTCGGCGACCATCTCGGCGATGGCGCCTGGAGCGTGCGCGTGCAGTACAAGCCGCTGATCCGGCTCATCTGGCTCGGCGCGCTGATCATGGCGCTCGGCGGCCTCGTCGCGATCAGCGACCGCCGCTACCGCGTGAGCGTACGCGAGACGCAGGAGACCGCGTCGGGCGCGGCGGAGGCCGCGGCATGAACCGTTTCCTCTGGCCGCTCGTCCTCGTCGTCGGGCTCGTCGCGTTCCTCGTCATGGGGCTGCGCCACGGCGACCCGCGCGCGCTGCCGTCGCCGTTCATCGGCAAGCCCGCGCCGCAGTTCGAGCTGCCGACCCTGAAGAATCCCGAGGTCACGATCGGCACGCAGCATCTCGCGGGCAAGTACTCGATCGTCAACGTGTGGGCGACCTGGTGCGTCATGTGCCGCGCCGAGCACGGTTTCCTGATGGCCTTGTCGGCAAACGATACGATCCCGATCTACGGCCTCAACTGGCGCGATTCGCGCCCCGACGCGATTCGCTGGCTCGGCGAGCTCGGCGATCCTTACGTCGCCTCGGCGTACGACGCAGACGGCCGGGTCGGCATCGACTGGGGCGTCTACGGGGCGCCCGAGACCTTTCTCGTCGATCCGGAGGGTACCGTCGTCTACAAGCACCTCGGACCGCTCGATGCGGACATCTGGCAGCGCGAGTTCGCCGCACGCATGACCGGCGGAGGGACCGGCCAGTGAGACGGCTGCTTATCCCGGCGGCGGCGGCGCTCGCAGTCTGGCCTGCCTGGGCGATCGACCAGGACCGGCGCTTCGACGACCCCGAGCTGCAGGCCCGTTACGAGACGCTGATCTCCGAGGTGCGCTGCGTGCAGTGCCAGAACCAGAGCATCAAGGACTCGAACGTGACGCTGGCCGCCGATCTGCGGCGCGAAATCGCCCGATTGATCGACGAAGGGCGGACGGACGAGGAGATCGTCGAGTTTCTCGTCACGCGTTACGGCGAGTTCGCCCTGTACCGGCCGCGCGCGACCGGCAAGACGCTGGTGCTCTGGATCGCGCCGTTCCTGCTCGTGCTGTTCGGCGGGATCGCGCTGGCGCGCGTAGTCCGGCACCGGACGTCGCTGCCGATCGACGACGAACCGGCCGGGAAGGCGTGACGACGTGACCTTCTGGCTCATCCTCGTCGTCCTGTGCCTCGCGGCGGTCGCGGTCGTCGTCCGGCCGCTGTGGCGCGAGTCGCATCGACTGACACCGCTGGTGGCGACGCTGATCGTCTTCGTCGTGGGTTCGTCGTCCCTGCTCTACGATCGTGTCGGCAGCCCCGGAATCCCGTCGGGACGCTCGGGCATGGCGAACGGCGATGCGCTGCCCGGCATGGACGAGGCCATCGCCTCGCTCGAGGCGCGGCTCGGGAAGAACCCCGACGACCTGAACGGCTGGAAGATGCTCGCGCGCACGCAGATGACGATGCGGGACTACCGCGGTGCGGCGGCTGCGCTCGAGCGCGCCATGGAACTGGAGAACGGACAGAACGCGCAGACGCTCGTGGACCTGGCGCTCGCCGTCGCCAATCGCGACCGGGCGCCGATCGAGGACGGGCGTCCGGCCGATCTGATCGACAACGCGCTCAGGCTGGACGGCAACAACCCGGCGGCGTTGTTCTATTCGGGTATCGTCGCGGCGAACGGCGGCGACACCGAGACGGCGGCCGCCCGCTGGGAGCGCCTGCTGGCCTCGAACCCGCCCGAGAACGTCCGCGGCGTCCTGGAGCGGAACATCGCGGCGTGGCGCGGCGAGGCGCCGCCGGATGCCGTCGCCGCGCTGCCGACCGACGACGACGGGGCCGCCGCCGGCGATGCGGTCGTCTCGGCGCGCGTCTCGCTGTCGGACGCGGCCCTGGCGGCCGGTGCGGCCGTCGCGGCCGAGGCCAGCGTCTTCGTCATCGCCCGCGACCCGGCGGCCCCGGTGCCGCCGATCGCCGTGTCCCGGCGCATGCTGAGCGAGCTCCCGGCCGTCGTCTCGCTGGGCGACGCGCAGTCGATGGTCGAAGGCCGCAACCTCTCGGCGTTCGCAGAGATCGAGCTGCTCGCGCGCGTGTCGCTGTCGGGCGGCCCCGCCGCGCAATCGGGCGACTGGTTCGGCTCGCTGATCGTGCGGCCCGCCGAGAGCGGCCCGGTATCCCTGACGATCGACCGGCAGGTTCCCTAGGACCTGTTTTCCCGTCGAGAGCAAACGACTACAGGACCATCCGATGGCACTACCCGAACTACTGCAAGGAAAGCTGCGACTGCCTCTCATCGGTGCGCCGATGTTCATCGTGTCGGGGCCCGAACTGGTCGTCGAGCAGTGCAAGGCCGGCATCGTCGGGTCGTTTCCCGCGCTGAACGCCCGCCCTCAGGAGAAACTCGTCGACTGGATCCGGCAGATCAGGGAAGAGACGGCGGCCCATGCCGAGGCCAACCCGGACGAGCCCGTTGCGCCGTTCGCCGTCAACCAGATCGCGCACCCGAGCAATTCCCGTCTTCTCGCCGACGTCGAAGTCTGCGTGAGGGAAGAGGTGCCGATCATCATTACGAGTCTCAACCCGCCGCGCGAAATCGTGCAGGCCGTGCACGCTTACGGCGGCGTCGTGTTCCACGACATCATCAGCATCCGGCACGCGCGCAAGGCGATGGAGCAGGGCGTCGACGGCATCATCGCGGTCTGCGCGGGCGCCGGCGGGCATGCGGGTATGCTGAGCCCGTTTGCGCTGATCGGCGAGATCCGCAAGGCGTTCGACGGCTGCCTGATCCTGTCCGGCTGCATATCGCGCGGCGACGACGTGCTCGCGGCGACGGCGATGGGCGCCGATCTCGCCTACAGCGGCACCCGCTTCATCGCGACGCCGGAGGCCAACGCGCTGCCGGGCTACAAGGAGATGATCGTGGACAGCGCCGCCGCGGACATCGTCTACTCGTCGCTGTTCACGGGTATCCACGGCAACTACCTTGCCGGCAGCATCGCGAAGTCGGGCATGGATCCGGCGCATCTGCCGGACGGCAGCAAGGACGACATGGACTTCAGCAAGGGCGCCGAGATCGAGGCCAAGGTCTGGAAGGACATCTGGGGCGCAGGGCAGGGCGTCGGCAACGTCGGCGACATCGCGCCGGCACGCGACCTCGTGCTGCGCATGGAACGGGAGTACCGCGACGCGCTCGCGCGCGTCAGTGCCGCCTGAACGTGCACACGGTCCTCTGGTCGTACCTGTTCGTGGCGCTGGGCGGAGCCCTCGGCGCAGTGGCCCGGTTCGCCATGAACGTCTTCTTCCAGCGGGACGTCGCGTTCCCGTGGGGCACGCTCGGCGCCAACCTCGCCGGCTGCCTGCTCATGGGGATGATCGCATTCCTGATCGCGCATTCCGACTGGTTCAACGACGCGGGCTTCGTCCCCGATCAGTACCGGCTGCTGTTCGCCATCGGTTTCTGCGGCAGTTTCACGACGCTGTCCACGATGGTCATGGAACTCGACACGATGCTGCAGCGCAGCGAGCTGTTCTACTCCTTCGCCTACCTCTGCGCCACGCTCGCCGGCGGATTCGCCTGTTTCTACCTGGGCTTCGCTATGCTGCGCTGGCTTCGAGCAGCGCTGTGATCCGCTCGACCCAGTCCTCCTGCTCGGGTTTCATGAGCACCGACCGCAGGCAGGTCGTGGTCCCGGAGTCCGCCTCGATCTGCGGCGCATGGCGCCTGACGAAATCCGTCGGCAGGTCGATCAGCGCCAGGTGCAGCTCGCGCCGGGCGGCTTCGTCGAACACGCGCTGCGCGCGCGCCGATACGGCGCTCGACGTCGGGCCGTTCGCCGCGTACGTCACGATGTCGAGCGCCGGTTCGAGCAGCGGGGTGAATCCGGTACTTCCCTCGAGCGCGCGCCACAATGCGCGCGCCGCGCGCAGGCAGGCGTCGAGCCCCGCCGCGAACTCACCGCCCGGTTCGGGCGGCAGCAGCCTGTGCGTCGCCCAGAGCGCCACGGCGGCCGCGCCGGGCCGCGAGCATTCGAGTGCGATCTCGCCGAGGTGGAGTTCGTCGGAGCTGAAATAGGTATACGGCGAGTCGTGCTTGTACAGCCCGCCGACGGCCGGGTCGCGGAACAGCACGCAGCCGCAGCCATAGGGCTGCAGGCCGTGCTTGTGGGGGTCGATGACGATCGAGTCGACCGCCGGCAATGCGTCGAATGCCGCACGCGACGCGTCGTCGATGCCGGTTGCGAGGGTAAAGTAGCCGCCGTACGCGGCGTCTGCATGGACGCGGAAGCCGTAGCGTTCCCTGAGTTCCAGGATCTCGTGCAGGGGATCGACCGAACCGAGGCCGGTCGTGCCGATCGTGGCCACGACGGTACCGACGTCGCCGCCGGCGAGCGCTTCTTCGAGCGCCGCCGTGTCCATGCGGCCGCGGTCGTCGACGGCGACCGCCGCGAACGGGATTTGCAGGACGTCGCTGATACGGCCGTGCGTGTAGTGGGCCATCGACGACGCGACGACCTTCTTCCCGGGAGCCAGCTTGCCCGAAACCCAGAGAGCCTCGAGATTGGCCATCGTGCCGCCGCCCGCGAGATGCCCGAGCGGTGCGTCCCAGCCGAACATCGCGCCGAGCCGGGCGACGCACTCCTTTTCCATCGGCGAGCTCGCGCGGCTGCCGTCGAGCGCATGATTGTTCGGATTCACCCAGAGGGACAATGCGTAGGCGATACGTGCAACCGGATGGGGCGGTTTCAGCATCTGGCCCGCGTACTGCGGGTGAAAGTACGGGTAGTTGTCCTGCATGCGCTCCGCAACCTCGGCCATCACGCCGGCCACGGCGGCGGCATCGAAGGACGGCGCGAACGCGGGCAGCGATGCGCTGCCCCGTTCGAGCGTCTCGAGCGCGTCCGCGAGCAGTTCGAGTTCCTGCCGGTCGATCATGCGGCGTTCCTGTTCCCGTTGTCGCGCAGCTTACCGTAAACTGCGGGCATGGACCTGATCGCGCTGGCCGTGCCGTTCTTCCTGGCTGCCATCCTCGTCGAGTTGTTCGTCAACTGGCGGAAGAACGCCGGGTATTACCGCAGCAACGATGCGATCAACAGCATCAGCGCCGGCATGCTCGACACGACGCTCGGCTATTTCACGAAGTTCCTGCCGCTGATCGGCTGGGGCTTCGTCCTGCAGAACTTCAGGCTGATCGACATGCCGCTCGAGTGGTTCGACGCATCGGCGCGCGGGATCGCCTTGTGGGTGAGCGCCGCCGTCGCCTGGGATTTCTGCTACTACTGGTTTCACCGCTACAGCCACGAGATCTCCGTTCTCTGGGCAGCACACGCCGTGCACCACCAGAGCGAGGAGTACAACCTGTCGACCGCGCTGCGGCAAACGAGTACGGGCTTCCTGTTCGGCTGGATCTTCTACCTGCCGTTGTTCGCGATCGGGTTTCCGCTGCAAGTCCTGATTACGGTCAGCGCGATCAACCTCATCTACCAGTTCTGGGTGCATACGCGCCTGATCGGGCGCCTGGGGCCGCTGGAGGCCGTCATGATGACGCCGTCGCACCATCGCGTACACCACGCGCAGAACGAGCGGTACATCGACAGGAACTACGGCGGCATGTTCATCGTCTGGGACCGGCTGTTCGGCACGTACGAGCCGGAGAGCGACGACGAACCGGTCGTCTACGGCGTGCGCAGGCCGCTCGCGAGCTGGAACCCGTTCTGGGCGAATCTGCAGGTCTACGACTACCTGATGTTCGACGCGCGCAAGGCGCGGCGCTGGCGCGACAAGATCGGCATCTGGTTCCGGCGTACCGGCTGGCGGCCGGCCGACGTCGAGGCGCGTTTCCCGAAGCGCAACGTCGATCTTACGCAGTTCGAGAAGTTCGATCCGCGGGTTCCCGCCGGCGTCAGGCGGTATACCGCGGCACAATTCGCCGTCGCGATCGCGGCCGTGCTGTGGATCGCCGGGGTCCACGCGGAGCAGGGCGCGCCGGCCGTGCTCGTGCCGTGCCTGGCACTCTGGGTAATGCTGCTGTCGCTCGGCTTCCTGAACGAGGGACGTGCGCGTGCACGGCTGTTCGAGGCCGTCCGCCTGCTGGCGATCCTGCCGGCGTTGTTGACGCTGTTCGCAGCGGCCGGCGGGGGCTTGACGCAGAGCGCATGGCTGGTCGCGGCAGCCTACGTCGGCGCGTCACTGCTCTGGCTCGTTTTCTTGAGTAGAAAAGATTTTAATAAACAAATACTTAAGGGTATTAATTAAAGTAATGTCATCGAAAAAGACCGTCCTGACAGGCGCGCCCTGGGAGTCCGTCGTCGGCTATTGCCGTGCGGTACGCACGGGGCCGCACATCGCGGTTTCCGGAACCGCGGCGATCGGCGACGACGGCGAGGTATTCGCCCCGGGCGATCCGTACCGGCAGGCCAAACGCTGCATCGAGATCATCGAACGGGCGCTCGGGGACGCCGGCGCGGGCCTGGAACACGTCGTCAGGACACGCATGTTCGTGACCGACATCGGCCAGTGGGAGGCGATCGGCCGGGCGCACGGCGAGGCCTTCGGGGAAATCAGGCCGACCACCTCGATGGTCGAGGTAGCGGCCCTGATCCACCCCGACATGCTG
>JAKSCZ010000471.1 GCA_022360335.1 Pseudomonadota bacterium | reverse complement strand
GTCTCGACCAGGATCGACGGCAGGTCCGGCGATTTCAGAACGAGGAAACCGGCCTGCTGCACGGTCTTGCGATGCATCTTGGCAACCTTGCCCATCTCGCGGGCGACACGGCCGCCGACGTCGAGGCTGGCGCTCAGCGACGCGTTCTGTGACAGATCGAGCAGCACGGAAGCAAGCACGTCATCCTTGTCGTCGAGCGAGACGCCGCCCACCGAGGCGTTCTCGCGCCGTGCAAGCTGGCGCGCGGCCTCGTCGCTTGCGCCTTTCAGCGACAGCGCATAGACCGATGCGCCGTTGGCCCGGCGATCCGAGACGGCATCGGCGTGAATCGAGACGAACAGGTCCGCCTGACTGCGGCGCGCAATCGCCGTGCGCTCGCGATGGTCGACGTAGATATCGGCATCGCGGATCAGGACCGCCTTCATGCCCGGCTCCGCGTCGACCCGCTGCGCGAGCGCGCGGCTGATCTGCAGGGCAACGTCTTTCTCCCGCGTCTTGCGCGCCCCTACGGCACCCGGATCGTGCCCGCCGTGGCCCGCGTCGATCGCGATCACGAGGTCGCGGCCCGGACGGTACTCTTCCGACGCCCGTTTGACGGGGGCCAGGCTACCGGCCGGTTGCAGGTCGATGACGAGCCGATCGCCGTAGCGTGCGTTCGGGCCGGCCGTAAACGTACGCGAGCGGACCGCGGAATCGAGATCGAGCACGACGCGCAGCTGGCCGTCGGCGCGGATCGCGCTGCGGATCGCACGCACGGTACCGGCGCCCCGTGGCATGGCGGTCAGGGACCGGCCGAGGCGGCTGTCCTTGAGGTCGATGACGACCCGGTCGGGGCCGCGCAACGTGAATATGTTGTGCTGGACGGGCTGGCTCAGATCGAGTACGACGCGCGTCTTGTTATTCTCAGCCCATATGCGGACATTCTCGACCGTGGTACCCGCAAACGCCGCCGAACTCAGCAGCAGCGTCGTAAGGCCGATCATCAGTCTCTGTAGAGCCACAAGCAGGATTCCCAAGCCAGAGTTTCGGGATTATGTTGGGTGAGTATACGACTCTCGCCGGGAATTCCAAGCTTTTCACTGGAATATTAGAGAGATACCGGGGCTTCTTAATGAGCCAGTTGATGGCGTCAACGACGGGCGCGGCCCGAGCACCGGGGTAACGGGTGACAGTCACCCTAATTGGAGGGACAGTCACCCGATTTGTCTCTATGTACTTGATTTTTCAAGAAGGGAGAATTGGCGATCCGTTAGCACATCGAGCTCACAACATTAGGTGACCTCATAACCTACTGATTCAGGTGACCACCAGCACAGTTTGGGTGACTGTCCCACCAATTAGGGTGACTGTCCCCATTTGAGGGTACGGGCGCGGCTGGATAGAGGCAGGACGTTCACGTTGCGACCACCGCCCGCGTAGGAGAATTCGAGGGACAGGTCTGCCTGTGCCACGAGGCCGGGCGCGCGGTCGGGCCACTCGACGAGCCGGCAACCGTCGTCGAGTTCGTTCCAGCCCAGGTACCGCAACTCGTTCTCGTCGGAAACCCGATATAAATCAACGTGATATATGCTTGCTCGAGGAAGCGTGTAAGGCTCGACGAGGGTATAGGTGGGGCTCGGGACGGTGCCCGTGTGTCCCGCCGCCCGAATGAACGCCCGGGCGAACGTCGACTTGCCGGCGCCGAGTTCGCCGCTGAGCAGCAGCGTCCAGCCCGCGAGGTCTCCGGGCAGCGCGTCGAGTATTTCTCGACCGAAGGCGATCGTGGCCGCCTCGTCGGGCAGGAACCGCTTCATGGATTCAGCACGGCTCGCAATCCGGCCATCAGGTCCGTCGCGATCAAGCCGCGTTCCCCGGCCTGCGCCGCGAGGTCGCCCGCCCGGGCATGTGCCTCGACGGCCGTCGCCGCCGCGAGTTCCGGCACGACCCCCTGGGCCATCAGCGCGGCGATGACGCCCGTCAGAACGTCGCCCATACCGGCCGAGCCCATGCCGGGATTGCCCGCCGTACACAGGTACGGAACGGTTGCGGACGACGTCAGCGACCCTGCGCCCTTCAGCACTGCCGTTCCGCCGTACCGCGACGAGAGTGCGTCGAGCGCCGCCGGCCGGTCCGCCTGGACGGCCGCCGTATCGATTCCGAGCAGGCGCCCCGCTTCCCCCGGGTGCGGCGTGATGACGCGATGCTCCGCCGAATCCGGCGCTTCGGCCAGAAGGTTGAGCGCGTCTGCATCCCATACGGCAGGCTTCGACAGCCCGGAGACGTACCCGTAGAGCTTGCGCGCCCAGTCCGAGCGACCGAGACCGGGACCGAACACAACGACACCGGCGCGCTCCAGCAACGGCTGCAGCTCGTCGGGATCGTCGATGCCGTGCGGCATCAGCTCCGGACGCGACGCGGCCAGGGCAGTCGCATGAGACGGGTGCGTCGCGATGCTGACCAGCCCGGCGCCGCCCCTGAGCGCCGCTTCGCCGGCCAGCCGAACGGCGCCGGGCATGCCCTCACCGCCGCCGATGACCAGCACGTGCCCGAAATCGCCCTTGTGCGCCGTGCGTGCTCGCGGCGAAAGCGCAGCCGACAACATGCCGTCGTCAATGCGCTGGTACGACGGTGCGATGTCCTCGCGGCAACGGTCGGGGATGCCGAGTCCCGCAAAGCGAATCTCACCGCAATAATCCGGTGCCTCGCCGAGAAACAGGCCCGCCTTGAGGCCGACGAACGTCACCGTCATGGCCGCGCGCACGGCGCGTCCGAGTACCCGCCCGCTGTCTCCGTGGATGCCTGTCGGTATGTCGAGGGCCACGACCGGCGCAACATGCCGGTTGATCGCGTCGACGGCCTTGGCAAACTCACCGCCGACGTCGCGCTCGAGGCCGCTGCCGAGAATCCCGTCGACCACGAGGTCGGCCGGACCGTCGAGTTCGCCGTTCCAGGGCGCCACGGCGCCGCCCGCGGCGACGTAGTCTCCGTAAGCCCTAGCCGCATCGCCGGTCAGCGTGCCGGGGTCGACCAGCGTCAGTACCGAGACGGCGATGCCGTCTTGCGCGGCCTGTCGAGCGACGACGTAGCCGTCGCCGCCGTTGTTGCCGGCACCGCAGACGATCTGCCACCGGCGGGCATCCGGAAACATCCCGCGCGTTTCGCGAACGGCGGCTTCGCCGGCACGCGTCATCAGCGTGTAACCGGGAATGCCGTGATCCTCTATCGCGGTGCGATCGGTCTCGCGAACCGCGGCGACGGAATAGATGTTGGAGGGCAAGCCGTCCATTGGACCGATTATACTGTCAGCCGTCCAGGAACCTGCATTGAGTACATCACCCGATCAATACGGCGCAACCGAAATGGCCGCGCTCAAGCGCGACATCTCGGCCTGGTGCCGCGATCTCGGATTCAGCCAGGCCGGCATCAGCGACGTCGATCTGACGACCGCCGAATCGCGGCTCCGCGACTGGCTTTCCGATCGCTTCCACGGATCGATGCGCTACATGGAACGCCACGGCCGAAAGCGCAGCCGCCCGGAGGAACTCGTCCCGGGCACCCTGCGCGTGGTCTCGGTGCGCATGGACTACCTGACCGGGTCCCAGGACGCGGCGAAACGCCTGCTCGATCACGAGTCGCGGGCGTACGTCTCCCGTTACGCGCTGGGGCGCGACTATCACAAGGTGCTGCGCGGCAGGCTGCGGGCGCTGGCGAGACGTATCCGGGAGCGGGTCGGCGCGTTCGGCTATCGCGTGTTCGTCGACAGCGCACCCGTGCTCGAGAAACCGCTGGCCGAGAAGGCCGGGCTGGGCTGGATCGGCAAACACACCAACCTCATCAATCGCGACGAGGGCTCGTGGTTCTTTCTCGGCGAGCTCTACACGGATCTGCCGTTGCCCGTCGACGAGCCCGAGGAATCGCACTGCGGCAGTTGCGTCGCCTGCATCGAGGTCTGCCCGACAAGGGCGATCGTCGCGCCCTACGTCCTCGACGCACGCCGGTGCATCTCCTACCTGACGATCGAATCGAAGGACCCGATACCGGTCGAGTTTCGCAAGGCGATGGGAAACCGCATCTATGGCTGCGACGATTGCCAGCTGTTCTGCCCCTGGAACAAGTTCGCGCGGCTGAGCAGCGAGCCCGACTTCGCGCCGCGCCACGGCCTCGACGATGCGCAGCTCACCGAGCTGTTCGCCTGGGACGAGCGGACGTTTCTCGAGAAGACCGAAGGCAGCGCCATCCGGCGCATCGGCTACGAGCAGTGGCTGCGCAACCTGGCCGTCGCGCTCGGCAACGCGGAAACGACGCCCGAGCTTGTCGCCGCACTCGAGGCGAGGCAGCATGGCACATCGAACCTGGTTGCCGAGCACGTCGACTGGGCGCTCACGCAGCACGCCGGGTAACGTAACCAAGGAGGAGACGGCCGATGTTCGAGGCACCCGCATCACCGTACCTGGTTCCGTTCGACGATTCGTTCCGCGTCGCGGCCGCCGGTACGGCGCCGCAGACCGACGGGACGCCACACAAAGGCAGGCACCGGCGCGCGCGCACGGAAACGCTCAACAGGCTGCAGCGTGTGCTCGCCGCAGGCGACAGGCACGCGGTCCTGCTCGTCTTTCAGGCCATGGATGCAGCCGGCAAGGACAGTACGATCCGTGCGGTCATGCAGGGCGTCGACCCGTCCGGTTGCCAGGTATTCAGCTTCAAGAAGCCCTCGAGCCTCGAACTCGATCACGACTTCCTCTGGCGCACCACCTGCCGCCTGCCCGAAAGGGGGCGTATCGGCATCTTCAATCGCAGCCAGTACGAGGAAGTGCTCGTCGTGCGCGTCCACCCGGAGATTCTCGAGTACCAGAAACTCCCCGGCGACATCGACCTGACGAACGTCTGGGACGAACGCATGACGTCGATACGCCAGCAGGAGGAGCATCTGGCGCGCAACGGCACGGTGATCCTCAAGTTCTGGCTGAACGTGTCGAAGGACGAGCAGAGGCGCCGTTTCCTGTCGCGGCTGGACGAGGCCGAGAAGAACTGGAAGTTCGAGCCCAAAGACGTCGCGGAGCGCCGCTACTGGGACGACTACATGGCTGCGTACGAAGCCGCACTCAACGCCACGTCGCGCCCCTGGGCGCCCTGGTACGCCATCCCCGCCGACGACAAGCCCTACATGCGCGCGCGCGTCGCCGACATCGTCATCGACGCCCTGCAGAGCATCGGACTGGAATACCCGGAGCCCTCCGCGGAGGACCGCGCGGAATTCGAGCGCGCGCGCAGGGAACTCGGCGACGGCTGACCGCAATACCGGCGCGGCGGACCGGGACACGGTCCCGAACCGACGCTCAGATCGTAACGACGATATTGTCGATGAGGCGCGCTTTGCCCAGCCTCGCTGCAGCGAGCAGTACGAGATCGTCGCAATCCCTGTCGGGCGACTCGAGGTTCTGCGCTCGCCGGATCGCAAAGTAGTCGACGTCGAATCCGGCCGACGCCAGCCGGGATACCGCTTCCTCCTCGAGATCCTCGAAGTTGCGCCGCCCGTTTTGCAACTCACCGCCGATCGTCGCCAGCGTCTCGTGCAGTTGCGGCGCCACCGCGCGTTCGTCGTCGGTCAGGTAGGCGTTGCGCGAACTCATCGCGAGACCGTCGTCTTCGCGCACGGTCTCGCCCGTGATGACGGCGACGGGCAGGTTGAGGTCGTCGACCATGTGGCGTATCACCAGTTGCTGCTGGTAGTCCTTCTGGCCGAACACGGCGACGTCGGGCCGGACCATGGCGAAAAGGCGCGCAACGACGGTCGTCACGCCGTCGAAATGGCCCGGGCGCGACGCACCGCAGAAATTCTCCGTCAATCCGGGTACGGACACCGTGGTCGCCATTTCGAGTCCGGACGGGTACATCGTTTCGACCCCGGGCGCGAAGACCAGATCCGCGGGCGTCTTCCTGAGAAGCCGCTTGTCTCGTTCCAGCGTCCGGGGATAGCTCTCGTAATCTTCGCCTTCACCGAACTGCGTCGGGTTGACGAACACGCTGACGACGACCCGTTCGGCGTGCTCGCGAGCGAGCCGGACGAGAGACAGGTGGCCCTTGTGAAGGTTGCCCATCGTCGGCACGAGCGCGACGTGCTCGTCGTGGCCGCGCCACTCGACAAGCTGCTCTGCGAGTTCTTCTTTGCTATGTACGACTAGCACGTGCCGGTTCGACCTGTCAGGAGAAACAATGCTCCGGCTCCGGGTAAGTCCCCTGCTTGACCGCATCCACGTAGGCCTGCAGCGCGGCCAGAGGCGAGTCGCAACCTGCCTGGAAGTTCCTGACGAATCGCGGCGTACGCCCCTGCGTGATGTCGAGGATGTCGTAGAGCACGAGGATCTGGCCGTTCACGTGCGGCCCTGCGCCGATGCCGATCACGGGCACGTCGAGCGCCCCGGTGATCGTCTGGCCCGCCTCATTGGGCACGCACTCGAGCAGGACGATGTCGGCACCGGCGTCCTGCAACCGACGAGCGGACTCGAGCATCTCCCGCGCCTTATCGGGCTCCCTGCCCTGCACCCTGAAGCCGCCGATCTTGTGCACGGATTGCGGTTTGAGCCCGAGGTGAGCACAGACCGGAATATCGTGACGGGCCAGGTGCTCGACGATCTCCACCTGATCGTCGCCGCCCTCGAGTTTCACCATCATCGCGCCGCCTTCCTGCATCAGGCGCACCGAGTTGTCGAGCGCCTGCGCGGGTTCCGTGTAGCTCATGAACGGCATGTCGGCGACGAGGAACGCCCGCCGCGGGCCGCGCGCGACGGTGCGACAGTGGTAGATGACGTCGTCGACGGTCACGGGGACCGTCGTATCGTGCCCCTGGATCACCATGCCCAGCGAATCGCCGACCAGCACGAGGTCGGTCCCGGCCGCGTCGACGAGGGCGGCGTAACTCGCGTCGTAAGCCGTCAGGCAGGCGATCGGCTCGCCTTCCGTCTTCATCTTGCACAGTGTGGAGACGTTGACCGGCGGTTCGGGCATGCCGCGTTGTTCTAACTGGGTGTACATCTAGGGCCGGTTCACAGGGTTGTCGTGGATCCCGTCAGGCGAACGCCGCTGCGACGGGATTGAAGAAGCGACGCCCGCCGGTCGTGCGTTCGATCTGTCGAAACAGTTGCTCGTAATCGGCGTCATTATTGACCGGATCGATCTGCGACGCATTCACAATCAGAAGCGGTCCGTCGTCGTAGTCGTGAAAAAAACGCGCATAGGCATCGGTCACCCGCTCCAGGTAGCTGCGGTCGACAAAGCGATCCAGGGCCGCGTTGCGCCGCGCGAGGCGCTGCATCAGCGCATCCACGGATGCCTGCAGGTAGATCACGAGATCCGGCGCGGGAGGCTCCACCTTCAGGTTGTCGACGATCTGTTCGTACAGCAGCAGCTCCTCGGCATCGAGGTTCAGCTCGGCGAACAGCCGGTCGCGCGTGAACAGGTAGTCGGATATGCGCACGCTCGCAAACAGGTCCGACTGACGCAGGTCGCCGATCTGCCGTGCGCGCGCGAACAGGAAGAACATCTGCGCGGGCAGCGCCGCCGAGCGCCCGTCGCGATAGAAGCGCTCGAGGAACGGGTTCTCGTCGAACTCCTCCAGCACGAGATCGGCCGACAGGCTTTGGGCGAGCCGCCTGGCGAGCGCGGTCTTGCCGACGCCGATCGGCCCTTCGATGGCGATATACCGGGTTTCGTTCATGCGATCGGGGAAATGCTCGGCTCGTCCATATTGACCGGGATACCGGCGACCCGGCCCAGGCCCGGGATCACGAGTTCCGGCGCAATCTCTCGAAGGGGCAACAATACAAAATTTCGCTCGGCGATGCCCGGGTGAGGTACCGTGATCCCGGGCCCGTCGATCGTCATGCCGGAATAGACCAACAGATCGAGGTCCAGCACGCGCGGCCCCCACCGCGTCTCCCCCCGCTCCCGCCCCTGGCGTTTCTCGACGTCCAGCAATGCCGCGAGGAATTCCGGCGCCCCCAGTCGCGTCAGTACCGCTGCGACGGCGTTCACGAAATCCGGCTGCTCGACGCCCCCGAGCGGCGCCGACCGGTAGAGC
>JAKSCZ010000178.1 GCA_022360335.1 Pseudomonadota bacterium | reverse complement strand
CTTCTTGGTCACGTAATTGATCATTCCGCCCGGTTCGCCGCCGCCGTACAACGCGGCGGCAGGGCCCTTGAGGACCTCCACGCGTTCCACGTTGAACAGCTGCGGTACGCTGAAGCCGGAGTAGGGGTCGCCGCGTACGCCGTCGTAGAAGACGTTGCCGGAATCGCGGAATCCGCGGAACGTGACGCCGGAATAGCTGAACTCGCTGACGCCGGCGATCGAGCGGTACAGGTCCGTGATGTCCCGGGCGGCCTGGTCGACGATCAGTTGTTCGTCGAGTACCTGGGCCGACTGCGGCAGGTCGAGCACCGCCGTATCGATCTTGGTGCCGATCCGCGTCGACCTGGCCAGGTAGTGTTCGACGGCGCGGCCGGTCACGACGATCTCGTCGACTGCCTCGTCGACGGCAGCCGGGTTCTCCGCCTGCGCCCGGGCGAAGGACGGGGCGGCGGCAAGCACTGCCGCGAGTACGAGGGAGCTGCGTATAGCGTTCATGGGGTTCTCCAGCGGGTGCGATGCCCGGCGAATCGATTCGGATTCGGCGGATTCTAATGCGAATGATAATGATTCGCAATTGCGATTATGGGAGAGCCCCGTTGCTCGTTATGACAGGTTCGACGCTATTGCGTGTGCGATCCTGCGCGGAACGCGTTCGGCGTCATCCCCGTCCGTTGCTTGAAGGCGCGGTGGAAGTTCGACTTGGATCGAAACCCGACGGCGTAGGCGATGTCGATGACGGGCCGGTCCCGGCGTTCGGGATCGGCCAGCAATCGCCTGGCGGCGTCGACGCGAACGGTATTGAGCAGGTCGCTGAAACTCATCCCCAGGCGGCGATTGATCGCCTGGGATACGAGCCGCGGCGGTTCGCCGATCTGCCTTGCGAAGCGCGTCAGGGAAATCTCCTCGTCGCCGTACACGCGTTCCCGTGCGATCGCCGAGCGAATCCTTGCCGCGAGTTCGTCGAGCACGCGGTCGGAGACCACGGGCCGGGACTTCGCCGCGGCCAGCTCCCGCAGCCAGTCGAACGGCGGCCGCCGCCCCATCGCGCCGAACACGAGCACTAGCGAAACGCCGAACACGAGCAGCACCGCTACCGGCAGCAACTGCGAATTCCCGAGGTCGGCGTCGCCCAGGAGCTCGAGCGCGATCGCCGCGTCCAGGAAGGCGGAAAACGGATAGAACACGGCGAATACCTGCAGCCAGCGGAAGGCCCGGCCGGCGGCGACGGGGAATTGCTCCGGCCCGCTGCGCAGAGCGAGCAGGTAGGCCGCGCCGTAGCCCGCCATGCTGGCGAACAGCGCCACGTCGAGGCCGCCGCCGTAACCGGCGCCCGACAGTGCGGGCACGAGCAGTACCGGGAGGAAATGCGCGGTGTCGATCGGCCGCCACGCATACGCACCCCCGCTCCGCAGGCTCCGGAAGAACAGGAACACCAGCGGGTTGGCGGCGAGTATCAGGGCCACCCTGACGGGGCCTGCGTGCGCCCCCGGCGAGTCGAGCTGGTAACTCAATACGAAGAGCTGGCAGGCGAACAGCAAGAAGAACCCGCCCAGGAAACGATTGGGCCATCCCCTGGGCCCGGCGCCGGCCGACAGCAGGTGCAGCGCGACCAGCGCCGAGCCGACGCCCGCCGCGAACGGCAGGTTCGCAAGCACCGTCAGGCCGTCACCGGCCAACGGCGAGTCCTCGATCGCGATTCAGGACGACGGCACGGTGCGTGCACGGCATATTGGGGGCCGTTCCGATCGGGAGACCAGGGAGATGTCGATGTTCACGCAGCATGTTTTTCGAATCGCTATTGTCCTCGTTGCCGCAGCCTTCGCCAATGCCTGGGCCGGCCCCTACGAACCTGCCGTTCACATTACTGAACTGACGGACGAGTCGCGAGCCCGCACGATGGAGGTCTGGATATGGGGCCCCGCCGAACGGACGGGGAACGCTTCCCTCGTTGCCGGGAACTCGGTCTTCGAGCCGGTGGCCGGCAGGACCGGCCGCGATTTCGCGCCCGGAGCGCACCCGCTGCTCGTCTTCTTCCACGGCACCAGCGGTAACACGCGCTCGATCGCCTGGCTGAGTTCGGCGCTTGCGGCCCACGGCTACGCCGTGGTGTCGGCCAACCATCCGGGCTCCACGAGCCTGCAGGTAAGCCAGGAAAGCCTGATGCAAACGTGGCAGCAGGCGGAGGACGGCAGTTTCCTCATCGACACGCTGCTCGCATCGAAAGAGTTCGCCGCGTCGATCGATGCCGAACGCATCGGCAGCATCGGTTTCTCGCTCGGCGGCTACAGCGCCCTCGCGATCGCGGGCGTCCGCCTCGAGATCCGCAAGCTGCAGGCCTTCTGCCGGGCCCGCCCCGAAGAAGAGACGTGCAAGCTCTTTCCCGATGCGCTCTACGGCGCCGAGGTCGAAGGCCGGCCGCAGAATCGCGACGTCTCCGATCCGCGCATCCGGGCCGCCGTGAGCCTGGCGCCCGGTTTCGTGCCGGCGCTGGACCCGGACAGCGTGGCAGCCGTCGGGATACCGGTACTGGTCGTGGCGGGCAGCGAAGACGAGATGCTGCCCGTCGGGCACCACGCGCGAGCGCTGGCGGGGCGATTCGCTCTCGGCGACTACGTCGAGCTCGGCTACGCCGCCCACTTCGGCTTCCTCGGCCGGTGCACGAGCGGCGCGCTGGAGATACTCCGCGAAGAGAATGCCGAGTTTCTGTGTCACGACCCGGCCGCGTCGACGCGCCAGGCGATACACGACCGCGCCGTTCGCTACATCGCCGGTTTTCTCGATGCGAGCTTCGATCGCGACTACTAGCCGATGTCCCAACCGAATCCTCCGGCAAAGGTTTCTTGCCGGGGTTGGTCATGCAGATATAAGTCCCAGGGCTTGCAAGTGTTCTCAGATTCGCTACAATTGAAGCGAATCTGAGAACACTTGTCCATGTCCAAGCAACCCATCGAGTTCATGTTCAGCCCCTATCGGCGCCAGCTACTGGCGGTGCTGTTTCTGCGTCCGGATGAACAGTTTCACGTCCGCGAGCTTGAGCGGATGACCGGTGTGTCTGCCGGGTCGCTCCATCGCGAACTGAGGGCGATGGCGGAATCCGGACTGTTACTCCGCGAAAAGATCGGAAATCAAGTCTTCTATCGGGTCAATACCGAGTGTTCAATTTATGAGGAACTGGCGGCGATCTTCCGAAAGACCATCGGGCTGACGTCACTGCTTCAGGATGCATTATCAGACCTGGGCGACAAAATCGAGGTGGCATTCGTTTTCGGGTCCATGGCCAGCGGACGTCAGACCGCCGGCAGCGATCTGGATAT
>JAKSCZ010000500.1 GCA_022360335.1 Pseudomonadota bacterium | reverse complement strand
TTCGGGCGAGTAGGATTTCTGCACGCGCAGGGCCTCGACGACCGAGGTCGGGAAGACGTCGAGCGGAATCACGTGACGCGGCAGATCGGGCGACGGGATGGTCGCGCCGTTCAGGGTCGTCGACGAGTAGCGTTCGCCGAGACCGCGGATATACACGAACTTGTCGCGCACGAGCGTCAGGCCCGGGACGCGGCGCAGCGCCGCGGCGACGGTCGAGTCGCCGAGCCGCGAAATCGTGTCCTCGCCCAGCAGATCCGTCGAGAATGCGTCGTTCATACGCTCGTTGACGAGCTGCTGACTGGAGCTGATGAAGCGGCCCGTTACCGTAATCTCCTCGATCGGACCGTCGTCCGACGCCGCGTCCTGCGCATCTTCGCTGTCCTGCGCATGGGCCGCCGCCTGCCATCCGGAAAGTGCCAGGCCGACGGCGACGGCCAGCGCGGACAGTTTCGATTGATTGACCTGTTTCATTATTGAACCTGTCGTTAGGTCAGGCAGAACATTCCGCCTGGTAAGTCAACGGGCACCCGCTCGCCGGGGAGCGGGTGCCAGGTGTGGTCAAGCGTGAGCCGGCAACTACTCGAACCAGAGCGGTTCGCGGCGGTTGTTCGGGTTGATGCCGAACGCCCACGGCTCCGAGAAATCGCTGCCCTCGACCTCACCGCCGAGGTATGCCGGGGTGATGACGAGATCGGGCAGCGGATTGCCGTCCGTATCGTACTGCGGGATCGTGATTTCCACCGGAGCGGTCGACGCCGCGGCGCCGGCGCCGTCGACGATCATGTCGACGTGCTCGAGCGAAACGACCGGCTGGAGAAGCGCCGTTGCAGTCAGCAGTTCCAGGTCCGTGCCGGCGCCCGCAACCGGGCTCTTCGCGGTGCCCATCGGGACGCTCGCAAATACGGCGCCGTTGGCCTCGGCCCAGGCCTGCTCGTCCGCGTAGGTGTCGAACGCATTGCCCCGGGCCGGAACCTGGCAGGCGAAAATCGCGCCGTTGATCGACAGGTCGCCGTTTGCCGCGGCATCCTGCGTTTCGCTGCTGTCGATGCGCAGGCAGTAATTGCCGTTGGAGCCGTCTTCGTCGGCGGCGAACGACGAGATCACCAGCAGGTTGTTGATCGTCGGCCAGATGCCTTCGCGCAGACGCAGGCCGCTGCCGTCCGAGTGCGTGCCGGAATCGTTCGCCGAGATGATGCAGGTCAGGTTGTTGATCGTCGGGCGGCTGTTGAGTCCTGCGGCGATCAGTGCCTGCTTGGCCGCTTCGCCTGCCGCGTCCGCCGGATAGCTGTCGTAGCTGCCGATGCCGTCGGCTTCGATGCAATGGTCGCCGTCGTTCTCCTGCTGGATGACGATCGCATTGGAGATCGTGCCGTTATAGCCCTCGTCGATGTCGATCGAATCGTCGCGAACGTAGAGGGCGACGAGACCGTCGACGTCGACCGAACCGCCGAACATCTCGATGCCGTCGTCGTAGGTCGAGTAGACCTGGAGGTTCTTGATGACCGTGCCGCGGCCCACGCCGCCGAACGAGATGCCGTTGAGTTCGTCGCCGTTCGCGACTTCGGCGCCCGTGTGCTTGACGACGACGTATTCGAGCACGCCCGAATCGTCGTCGTCGTTCGCGCCGCCGTACCAGGATTCGTCGTCGCCTTCCGACCCTTCGGCATCGATCGAGCATTCGGTGCCGGCGGCAAGGGCGAACCCGGCCTCGCCGCGATTACCGTCGTAGGTGCACTTGTTGCTGACCCCGAAGCCGTTGATGACGATGCCGCCCCACTGCTGCACGGCGCGTGCGCCCGTCGGATCGTCGACCGTCGTCGGCAGCGTGTCCTCGACGTCGGAAATCGACGTGATGGTGATCGGCGCGCGGGACGTGCCTTTCGCGACGATCCGCGAGCCGCGATTGACGATCAGGAAGTCACGGCGCGTTTCGAATGCGATGATCGCGCCCGGCTCGATCGTCAGCGTCGGGCCGTCGCCGCCCTGCGTGATGCCGTTTGCGGACAGGTCGGCCTGGGTATCGTAGGCCCGGCCGATGAACAGGCTGGTCTTGAATTTGTGTGCGCCGCCGCCTGCCAGGGCCGGCAGCGTGATGTCTTCCATGATCGGGCTCGTCGGGCCGGCGAAGGTATCCGTGTATTCGCAGTTGCCGTCCGGGTCCTTTTGACCCTGGACTTGCTCCGAGCCGACCGTAATCGCCGCACAGCCCTCGTTGGGGTCGTCGCCCGTGACGGTCGTGTTGTTGTTGTTCTGGTTGCTGTTGTCCGTGTTGTTCACCGGCGAAATCGTGATGTCGCCGCTGTCACACGCTGCGACAAGCGCGCCCGCGGCAAGCACGGCGAACAGTCGAGTAAGGTTCATGTTTCCTCTCCAGAAGGGGTTGATGTGTGCGTAATTCTTGTTCGTGCACCCGCGGCCGTCGCCGCGCGACAGGTCGAGGCGGCCAATCTAGAGCGCCTGTATGGAGCTTCTGTGACAGGACTATTAAGGATTTATTACAGGCGCTTCAGACGCTCAGCGAGAAGCGGTAGCCGCTGCCGCGGACCGTCTGCAGAAACTCATCTTTTTCAAACGGTTCCAGGATACTCCGCAGGCGCCGTATGTGGACGTCGACCGTGCGCGGGCCGACCGACGTGTCGCGATCCCAGACGTGCACGAGCAACTGCTCGCGACTGAAAACGCGGTCCTGGTGCGTGAGCAGGAAGTGCAGCAACCGGTACTCTCGCGGCGCCAGCGATACGAACGTGTCGTCGACCGACACACGATGGCCGACATTGTCGATCGCGATGCCGCCCGCGGCGACGACGCTCGCCGTGTGCAGGTTCGCCGGCCGGCGCAGGCAAGCGCCCACGCGGGCCAGAAACTCGTCCATATCCAGGGGTTTCCCGACGAAATCGTCGGCGCCCGACTCGAGCGCGGAGACGACGTCGAGCGACGTCTCGCTGCCCGACGTCATCAGCACACGCATGGTTCTGAGCTCGTCGCTGCGGCGGACGTCGCTCAGCAACTCGACGCCGTCGAGGTCGGGCAAGCCGCAATCGCAGATCATCAGGTCGGGCCGGCGCCTGCGCAGGGCGGCAAGCGCCAAACCGGCGCTCTCGGATTCGGCCACGTCGTGACCCAGCTCCCGCAAGCCGGCTGCCATCCGGTTTCTTGCGGCGGCGTCCGGGTCGACTACGAGAATAGAAGCCAAAGTCATCAGTCCTGCCCGACAACGGTCAGGCTGCAAAACTAATCATGGGCTTTTACAGGCTGTTTACGCTGATGTTTCGGATTTGTTACGTACGTGGTTTTCCCGATGGATCGCGCGCGCGCGGCGCCTCAGGATAGATTCACAGCGAAACCCGGAGCGCCGATGAAGACGAATGCCAGGGACATCATGGCGGAATTGCGGGACGACCATCGCAACATGGCGATCGTCCTGGACCTGCTCGAGGACATCGTGGCCGAAATGGAAGCCGGCCGGGACCCGGACTTCGAGCTCTTCGACGAGATCATGCGCTACATGACCGTCTATCCCGACGCGGTCCATCACCCCAAGGAAGACGTCGTCTACGCCGAGCTGCGCA
>JAKSCZ010000636.1 GCA_022360335.1 Pseudomonadota bacterium | reverse complement strand
GGCAAGGAAGCTCGCGCCGTCGTCGTCGGGCAGGTGATCGCGGGGGTAGTCCGTGCCGATCATCATGTCACCGACGGCCGCGATGCTGACGCGCATCTCCGACCGGTCGACCGGCGGCGGGGCGGGTCGATCGTTCGTGGGAGCGGCTTCAGCCGCGATCGGGCCTGCAGGGTTCGGGCCTGAAGGCCCTCCTACGGGCCCTCCTACGGGCCCTCCTACGGGCCCTCCTACGGACCCTCCTACGGACTCTCCTGCGGGATCGGCGACCGGTGCGGGCGGCGTCGCGCAGGCGGCCAGCAGCGACGCGGCCAGGACCAGCGCAGGGAGCCGTCGCTCAGTCACCGAGCCGGATGCGCAGCACGTCGATCTCCGCCGCGCGCAGGCGGCTGCGCAGCATGTTCAACTCGTCGAGATCTTCCGTGGGGCCGATGTAGACGCGATGGTAATTGCGGTCGTTGACCTTGACGCGCTGGATGTGCGATTCGATGCCGTGCAGGGCGAGTTCGGCGCGGCGCCGGTCGGCGTCCGCGTGCGTCGAGAACGACCCCGCCTGCAGTACGTAGACGCCCGGTTCGACGATGGCCTGCGGTGTTGCACCCGCCGACGCGGCCGGCGCTTCGTCTTTGGTCACGACCTCGAAGTTCGGCAGGATGTCGTAGAAGGTGAACCGCTTCTGCGAATTGGGGCCTGTAGGAGCGGCTTCAGCCGCGATCCTGTTCGGGCCTGAAGGCCCGCCTACTGCCGCGGCGTGGTTGTCGTTCGGGCCTGTAGGAGCGGCTTCAGCCGCGACCCTGTTCGGGCCTGAAGGCCCTCCTACGGGCCCTCCTACGGGCCCTCCTGCAGTCGTGGCCGGTTCGCCGGCGCCGGGTTTCGGGCGGCGATCGCTGACGTAGACGGCCGCCGCCACGGAGAGGCCGACCGCGAGGCCGAACAGCATCGCGACGACCGGCGACATGCCGTCCTTGCGGCGGCGCTGCCGTTTCCCCGCCACTACATCTTCTCCGGCGCCGATACGCCGATGATGCCGAGTCCGTTCGCGATGACCGTCCGCGTCGCGGCGATCAGGTAGAGCCGTGCGTCACGCAGGTTCGCCTCGTCGACGAGGAACGCGTGCGCGTTGTAGTAGCTGTGGAAGTCGTTGGCGAGGTCGCGCAGGTAGTGCACGAGGTGCTGCGGCGCGCGGTTGCCGGCGGCGACGTCGACGATCTCCGGGTAGCGGCTCAACGACGTCATCAGCGCCTTTTCCTGCGGTTCGGCGAGTGCACCCAGATGAGCCCGGCCGTTCGATCGATCCCACTCGAGCGACTTCTCGCCGAGTTGCCGGAATACACTCGCGACGCGCGCATGTGCGTACTGGATGTAGTAGACGGGATTGTCGTTCGACTGCGATTTCGCAACGTCGAGATCGAAGTCGAGATGCTGGTCGTTGGATCGCGACACGTAATAGAAGCGCGCGGCATCGTTGCCGACTTCGGTGCGCAGCTGCCGCAGCGTGTCGAACTCGCCCGAGCGCGTCGACATCTGCATCTTCTCGCCGCCGCGATACAGCGTAACGAATTGCACGAGATCGAATTCGAGGCTGTCGCCGCTGTAGCCCATTGCCTCGAGCCCGGCGCGCACGCGCGTCATGTAACCGTGGTGATCGGCGCCGAAGATGTCGATCAGGTGATCGAAACCCCGCTCGCGTTTCTCGAAGTGATACGCGATGTCGGATGCGAAGTAGGTCCTGACGCCGTTGTCGCGGATGACGACGCGGTCCTTGTCGTCGCCGTATCGGGTCGACGGGAACCAGGTTGCGCCGTCTTTCTCATAGAGCACGCCGCGCTCGCGCAGCACATCGATCGCGGCGTCGATCGCGTTGTTCTTCGTCAGGCTCTGTTCCGAGTACCAGTTGTCGAACGTGACGCCGAATTCCTCGAGATCGTTGCGGATGTCGTCGCGGATCGATTCGAGCGACTGCTGGCGGATGCGATCGAACGCCTGCCCGCCGAGCAGCGCTTTCGCTTTTTCGACGAGCGCCTCGACATAGGCTTCCCTGGCCTGTCCGTCACCGTCCGCGGGCAGCCCGTCCGTCAGCTCCGCCTCCGTCACCGGGGCGAGGCCGCTCGTATCGATCGCGGCGGCGATGCCGCGGATATAGTCGCCGCGATAGCCGCCCGACGGGAACGCGACGTCGATGCCCCGGCTCTCGAGGTGCCGCAGCCAGACGCTGACGCCGAGGACGTCCATCTGGCGGCCCGCATCGTTGACGTAGTACTCGCGATAAACGGGGAAGCCCGCGGCCTCGAGCAGGTTGCCGACCGTCGCCCCGTAAGCGCCGAGTCGCCCGTGACCGACGTGCAGGGGCCCGGTCGGATTGGCCGAAACGAATTCGAGGAGGATCTTCGGACCGTCTTTCGCCGGCTGGCGTCCGTAGCCGTGGCCTGCCTCGAGGATCGCCTCGAGTTCGGCGTGAAACGCACCCGGGCTCAGGAAGAAGTTGACGAAGCCGGGGCCGGCGATCTCCACCCGGTCGATGGCGCCGTCGCGGTCGATTGCGTCGACGATGCTCGCGGCGATGTCCCGGGGGTTCCTGCGGGCGGGTTTCGCCAGCCGCATCGCGAGGTTGCTCGCGAAATCGCCGTGGCTCGCGTCGCGCGCACGCTCGATCGTGCCGTCGACCGGAATACCGGCCGCCGCCTCGTGCAGCTCGTCGAGCTGCGCCAGCGCATTGTCGAGAACCCGGGCGACGATCTGTTTCATGGCGCGCAATTGAATCAGAACAATTCGACCGGGTCCACGTCGATCGACCAGCGCACTTTGCGGCCGGCGGGATTCCGTTCGAGTGTCGGCCGCAGCGACCTGAGAGCGTCGTGCAGGCGATGCCGGTCGCCGGCCTGCAGCAGCAGCTGGGCGCGGTGGCGGCCCGCTTTGCGCGCCATCGGTGCGTCGACCGGTCCGAGAACGCGCAGCGCGTCGTCGCAGCGGCCCTCGAGATTGCGCCGTGCGAGTTCCAGGAAGCCGAGTGCGTCGCTGCGCTTGTGGGCCGCCGAACGAATCAGCGCCAGGCGCGTGAACGGCGGCCAGCGCGCCGCTTCGCGCTCGGCCAGCGCATCGGCTGCGATCCTGCCGTAGCCGCCGGATATCAGCCTTGCCCAGAACGGATGCCCGGGAAAGGCCGTCTGGATCAGTACTTCGCCGTTCTCGCCGACCCGGCCGGCTCTGCCCGCGACCTGCACGATCGACTGCGCCATGCGCTCGGCGCTGCGGAAGTCGGTGCCGAACAGGCCCTGGTCCGCGTTGACGACGCCGACCAGGGAGAGCTGCGGGAAATGATGGCCCTTGGACAGCATCTGCGTGCCGACCAGGATCTCGGCCTCGCCCTGCCGGGCGAGGTCCAGCGCGTCCGTCATCGCGCCCTTGCGCTGCGTGCTGTCGCTGTCGATGCGAACGACGTGTCGCGCGGGGAACGTCAGGCGCAATGCGTCCTCGATACGCTGCGTGCCCTCGCCCAGCGGCCGGACCGCCTCGCCGCATTCGCCGCAACGTGCATCGAGCGGCCGCACGGCGCCGCAGTGGTGGCAACGCAGCTGCCCCGCGCGCGCGTGGACAGTCAGGCGGGCATCGCAGCGCGCGCACTCGGCGACCTGCCCGCAGGCGCAACAGATCAGCGTCGGGGCGAAGCCGCGGCGATTGAGGAACACGAGCGCCTGCCCGCCCGCGTCGAGGTGTCTGCGGATCGCGGCGAGCAGCGGCTCGCTGAGCCCGTCCGTGGCCGGCGCGCGGACCGTATCGACGATCCGGAAGGAGGGCGGCGCGGCGCCGCCGGCCCGTTGCGGCAGGCGGATGTGTGCATAGCTGCCGCTGCGGCAGTGCTGAAGCATCTCGAGCGTCGGCGTCGCGGTCCCGAGGACGACCGGCACGTCGAGATGCTTCGCGCGGACGATGGCGAGATCGCGGGCCGAGTAGCGCAGCCCCTCCTGCTGCTTAAACGAGTGATCGTGCTCCTCGTCGACGACGATCAGCCCGGGCCGTGCGAGCGGCGTGAACACCGCGGAGCGCGTGCCGACGACGAGCCGTGCGGCGCCGGAGCGCGCGGCGCGCCAGGCGGCGAGCCGGCGGACGTCCGACAGGCCCGAGTGCAACAGGGCCGGTTCGATGCCGAGCCGTTTGCGCAGCCGCGCGACGAGTTGCGGCGTCAGCCCGATTTCCGGGACGAGGACGAGCACCTGCCGGTCCTGCTCGATCGCGTCCCGCATCCGGTGCAGGTAGACCTCGGTCTTGCCGCTGCCCGTAACGCCTTCGACGAGGTAT
>JAKSCZ010000503.1 GCA_022360335.1 Pseudomonadota bacterium | reverse complement strand
GTATTTTCTGAAGACCAGATTCTTGCCGTCCTCCGTGAGCGACGAGTTGACCTGCGGGAATTCCTGCAGCGCCGTCACGCAGGCCTTCATGACGAACGCGAGCGGCGTCAGACTGATGCCCCGCTCTTTCGCCGGACCCTTGAGCTGCCGGCGCTTCGCTTCGAGACCCGTAATGTCGGCAAGATCGTGTTGCGTGACGTGCGGCAGGTTGATCCAGCTGGCCTGGAGGCGCGGCCCCGATATCTTCTGGATGCGCGTCAGCGGCCGGATGTCGATCTCGCCGAACTTCGCGAAGTCGACGACCGGCGTCTTCGGCAGGCCGGCGCCTGCGGGGCCGTCCGCCCGCCCCGTCAGGATCGCCTTGACGAAGGCCTTGACGTCGTCGTGCAGGACCCGGGCCTTGAGGCCCGTGCCTTTTACCCGGGCGAGATCGACCCCGAGCTCGCGGGCCAGCTTGCGCACCGACGGGCTGGCGTGCGCTTTCGCGAAACCGGCCTCGTCGATCGCAGGAGCGGCCGTAGGAGCGGCCGTAGGAGCGGCTTCAGCCGCGAACGCCGCCGCCGATTCGTTCGGGCCTGAAGGCCCTCCCACGGATTCGTTCGGGCCTGAAGGCCCTCCCACGGATTCGTTCGGGCCTGAAGGCCCTCCCACGGTAGGAGCGGCCGTAGGAGCGGCTTTAGCCGCGAACGCCGCCGCCGATTCGTTCGGGCCTGAAGGCCCTCCCACGGGTTCGTTCGGGCCTGAAGGCCCTCCCACGGTAGGAGCCGCGAACCCCGCCGCCGCGTCGCCGTCCCCGATCGTCAGCTGCCCGATGACGTCGCCGGTGGAGACCGTATCGCCGACCCCGATCGTCAGCTTCTCGACCACGCCCTGCCCGGGCGCCGGAATGTCCATCGACGCCTTGTCCGTCTCGATCGTGACGAGACCGTCCTCGCGTTCGACGGTATCGCCGGCGCCGACCAGCACGTCGATGACCTCGACCTTGTCGAAATCGCCGAGGTCCGGGACTACGATATCGATCGTCTTCGACACGTCCTTGCTCCGCCTACAGGGTCACCGGGTCCGGGCGATCCGGATCGATCCCGTATTTTCCGATGGCCTCGGTGACGGTCTTGCGGTCGAGCGCAGCACCGTCCGCCAGCGCCGTGAGCGCCGTAATTGCGATAAAGCGACGATCGACCTCGAAATGCTCGCGCAACGCCTTGCGCGCATCGCTGCGCCCGTAGCCGTCCGTCCCGAGCGAGAAGAACAGTCCCGGGACGAAACGCTGGATCTGGTCGGGCACGATCTTCATGTAGTCGGTCGCGGCAACGTACGGCCCGGGCCGGTCGCCGAAACACTGTTCCACCCACGACTTGCGCTGCGGCTCGTCGGGGTGCAGATGGTTCCAGCGTTCGACCTCGAGCGCGTCGCGCCTGAGTTCGTTGAAGCTGGTTACCGACCAGACATCGGCGACGACGCCGAAGTCTTCCATGAGCAGGTCTCTGGCGGCGAGCACTTCGCGCAGGATCGTACCCGACCCGAGCAGCTGGACGCGGACCTTGCCCGGGCTCTCGTTGAAATCGAGCGGGTACATGCCGCGCAGGATGCCCTCCTCGACGCCGGACGGCATCGGCGGGTGGGCGTAGTTCTCGTTCATGCACGTTATGTAGTAGAAGACGTTCTCCTGCTCGCCGATCATGCGGCGCAGGCCGTCCTGGACGATCACGGCGAGTTCGTACGCATACGTCGGATCGTATGAACGGCAATTGGGGATGGTCGATGCCGCAACGAGACTGTGACCGTCCTGGTGCTGCAGACCTTCGCCCGCGAGCGTCGTGCGTCCCGCCGTGCCGCCGATCAGGAAACCGCGCGTCTGCATGTCGCCGGCAGCCCATGCGAAGTCGCCGATGCGCTGGAATCCGAACATCGAATAGTAGATGTAGAACGGGATCATCGGCACGTCGTGATTCGAATACGACGTCCCCGCCGCGATCCACGAACACAGCGCGCCGCCTTCGTTGATGCCTTCCTCGAGGATTTGTCCGCCCTTGTCCTCGCGGTAGTACATGAGCTCGCCGGCATCCTGCGGTTCGTAGAGCTGACCCTGCGACGCATAGATGCCGATCTGGCGGAACATGCCTTCCATACCGAAGGTACGCGCCTCGTCGGGGACGATCGGTACGATGTGCCTGCCCACCTGCTTGTCGCGCGTCAGCGCCGTCAGCATGCGCACGAACGCCATCGTCGTCGACACCTCGCGCTCTCCCGTGCCCTCAAGCTGCGTCCGGAATACCTCGAGCGGCGGCACCTGCAGCGAGGTCGATTGTCTGCGGCGCCGCGGCAGGAAGCCGCCGAGCGCCTGCCGGCGCTCCATCAGGTACTCGTATTCGGCGCTGTCCGGCTCCGGTTTGCAGTACGGAACCGCGTCGCCGTCGATCTGCTCGTCC
>JAKSCZ010000592.1 GCA_022360335.1 Pseudomonadota bacterium | reverse complement strand
GTTCGTCGTTATTCCCCGGTTCCAGCATATGCTTCCACTCGGGCTTTTAGTTTTTGTCCTGGGCGGAACGTAACGACGCGACGCGCGCTGATCGGAATCTCTTCCCCCGTTTTCGGATTTCTGCCCGGACGTTCTTTCTTGTCCCGAAGATCAAAATTCCCGAAACCGGAAAGTTTGACCTGCTCCCCGACTGCGAGCGATGCACGCAGCTCTTCAAAATACATGTCGACCAATTCGCGCGCTTCTCGCTTGTTGAGACCCAGTTCATTGAACAACGATTCGGCCATGTCTGCTTTTGTCAGTGCCATCGGGAATCAGTCTCTTAGTTCAGCGGCGAATTTATTCTTGAGTTCGGCGATTGCCGCGGCCATCGCGGTGTCCGCATCATCATCGGTAAGGGTGCGCGATGTTTCCTGCAAAATCAAGCCAATTGCGACGCTTTTTCGCCCTGCTTCTATAGTGCCGCCCACGTAAACGTCGAATATCCTGACGTCCCTGATCAGTTCCGGTGCGCTCGACGCAACCGCGTCTGCAAGCTGATCCGCCGTGACGTCGTCGTCCACGACGACGGCGATGTCTCGGCGAATCGCCGGGAACCGGGAGACGGCCGCCGCAGTCGGCGCCGACGCAGCGAACGCTTTTTCGGCATCGAGTTCGAACACGTAGACGGCCCGCTTCAGGTCGTATTCCGCGGCGAGACGCGGATGGAGTTTTCCGACGACGCCGACCGGCGTTTCGCCGCGGTAGATTTCGGCGGCTTGACCGGGCTGCAACGCCGGATGTCCGGCGGCCGCGAAACGCAGCTCGTCCTTGCCGGCCGCCAGCGAAAGGATCGCTTCGACGTCCGCTTTTACGTCAAAAAAATCGATATCTTGCGACTTGAAGCCCCATTGCTCCGGCGCGACCGGCCCGCTGGCGAGACCCGCGATGCGGACCGTCTCGAAGTGCGCCTCGAGCGTCCCGTGATAGGAGCGGCTGACTTCGAATATGCGCACGCGATCTTGCTGCCGCGCGACGTTCGCGGACGCCGTCGCGACGAGTCCGGGCCAGAGCGATGCGCGCATGACCGACAGTTCGGACGAGATCGGATTGCTGAGCACGAGTTCCGATTCCGTACCCGTAAACCGGGCGTTCGCCCCGGCATCGACGAAGCTGTAGTTGACGACTTCCTGGTAGTCCCGCGCGATGAGGGTCGCGCCGACGCGCTCCATTTCGATGCGGGTTTCCGTAACGGTCCCGAGCGGCGATTCGGCCGACAGCGTCGTCTCGGGAATGGAGTCGTAACCGCGGATGCGGGCAATCTCCTCGATCAGGTCGACCTCGTAGCGGATATCGAAGCGATGGCTCGGCGCGAGCACGCTCCAGCCGCTATCCGTCTCGTCGATTTGCATCCGCAGACTCTCGAGAATGCGAACGACTTCGGCGTCTTCGATCCCGAGACCGAGCAGTTGCTCAATCCGGTCCCTGCGCAGAGCGATCGCCTCCCGCCGCGGAATGTGCGCATCGGCGGAGTCGACGATCAGCGGTCCGGCATGGCCGCCCGCAATCCCGACCAGCAGCTCGGTTGCGCGCGCTACCGCCCGACCCTGTCCTTCCGGGTCCACGCCGCGTTCGAACCGCAGCGATGCATCCGTGTGCATGCCGTACGCCCGCGCCCGCCCCGCCATGAAATCCGGCGGCCAGAACGCCGCCTCGAAGAACACGTCGGTGGTCTCGTCCGAGACCGCCGTACTCAGCCCTCCCATGATCCCGGCCATGCCGATCGGACCGCTGTCGTCCGTGACGATCAGCGTGTCGTCGTCGAGTTCGATTTCCTTTTCGTCGAGCAGCGTCAGCTTCTCGCCCGTTTTCGCCAGACGCGGGCGGATCGGCCCCTGCAACAGTGCCGCATCGTAGGCATGCAGCGGCTGCCCGAGCTCCAGCATGACGTAGTTGGTGACGTCGACGACCGGCGAAATACCCCTCAAACCCGCCCGGCGCAGGCGCTCGATCATCCAGAGCGGCGACGTCGCGGCCGCATCGATGCCTTTGACCAGCCGGCCCGCAAAACGCGGGCAACCGGCCGGTTCGACGAGTTCGACGGGGTATACGTCGTCGATCGTCGCATCGATCGATCCGACGGCGGAGTCTTTCAGCTCGGCACCCGTCAACGCCGCGACGTCGCGGGCGATCCCCAGGACGCTGAAGCAATCGCCGCGGTTCGGCGTCAGGTCGACGTCGAAAATCGCGTCCGGCAGACCGAGGAGCCGGACCAGCGCTTCGCCCGCTTCCGCGGCCGGCGGCAACTCCATGATGCCGTCGGACTCGTCGCCGAGACCCAGCTCGACGGCCGAGCACAACATGCCGTTGGATTCGACGCCGCGTATCGTCGCCTTGCGGAGCGTGAGGCCGTTGGGCAAGGTGACCCCGGGCCTCGCCAGCGGCGTCTTGAGCCCGATACGAACGTTCGGAGCGCCGCAGATGACGTCGATGAGTTCGTCACCGCCGTCCGACACCCTGCAGACGCTGAGCTTGTCGGCATCGGGATGCCTGCCGCACTCGACCACCTCGGCGACGATCACCTCGTCGATGCCTTCGCCTTCGATCTCGATGCCGTCGACCTCGAGGCCCAGCATCGTGAGGCGGTGACCGAGCGCCTCGGTCGTCAGGTCGGGATTCACCCACTCGCGTAACCAGGATTCCGCAATCTTCATCGTGCTTACCGGAACTGTTGCAGGAACCTGAGGTCGTTCTCGAAGAACGTACGCAGGTCCGTTACCCCGTAGCGGAGCATGGCGAGGCGCTCCACACCCACGCCGAACGCGTAGCCCGTGAAGCTCTCGGAATCGACGCCCGCGGCGTCGAGCACGTTCGGGTGCACCATGCCGCAACCCAGAATCTCGAGCCACTCGTCCTCGCCCCGGGCGATGTCGACCTCGGCCGACGGCTCGGTAAACGGGAAGTAGCTCGGGCGGAAACGAAGCTCGACCTTGCGCTCGAAGTACGCTTCGACGAACTGGTGCAGTACGGCTTTCAGGTGTGCGAAGCTGACCCCTTCGTCGACGACCAGGCCTTCGACCTGGTGGAACATCGGTGTGTGCGTCTGGTCCGAATCGCAGCGATAGACGCGGCCGGGCGCAATGATCCTGATCGGCGCACCTTCCTCGACCATCGACCGGATCTGCACGGGCGACGTGTGCGTCCGCAGCAGGTCGCCGCCCGGAAAGTAGAACGTGTCGTGCATGGCGCGTGCCGGATGATCGTCGGGGATGTTGAGCGCCGTAAAGTTGTGGAAATCGTCTTCGATCTCCGGGCCCGAGCGCACGCCGAAGCCGGCGTTGCGGAAAATCTTCTCGATGCGGAGCATGGCCCGCGTCACCGGGTGGTAGCCGCCGATCGACATACCCCGGCCCGGCAACGTCACGTCGACGGCATCCGCCGCGAGCCGCGCTTCGAATGCGGCCGCCTCGAGCGCCTCGCGGCGCGCGTTGAGCGCCTGCTGTACGGCCTGCTTGGCCTCGTTGATTTCCCGGCCGGCCGACGACCGCTCTTGTGCGGGCAAAGCACCGAGCGCCTTCAGGCGCGCCGTGATCTCGCCTTTTTTGCCGAGGTAGGAGACCCTGACCGTATCGAGTGCGGCGAGGTCCCGGGCCGCGTCGATCTCCGACACCGCCTTGCTAACGAGGTCGCTCAGACTGCTCATGGCTTTGGGAGAAACTCAGGTGGACGCGGGGCGCGCGCCACAGGAGTTTTCTCTATGATGCAGCCTGCCGTTCCAGGCCCGCCTTGGCGGCCTCTGCAATCGCGCCGAATCCTTCCGGATCGTGCACGGCGATATCGGCCAGAACCTTGCGATCGACTGCTATCTCGGCCTTGTGGAGACCATTGATCAGCCGGCTGTACGACAGGCCGTGCAGGCGTGCGGCCGCGTTGATGCGCGTGATCCACAGCTGACGGAACTGACGCTTGCGCTGGCGCCGGTCGCGATACGCGTACTGGCCGGCTTTGATGACGGCCTGTTTGGCCGTCTTGAACAGTTTGCTGCGCGCGCCGTAGTAGCCCTTCGCCTTGCCGAGGACCTTCTTGTGGCGTGCTTTGGCGGTGACGCCGCGTTTGACTCGTGCCATGTCTCAATCTCCTCTCAGCTGTAGGGAAGCAAACGCTTGACGGCCTTTACGTCGGCCTCGGCCACCTGCAGGGTCTTGCCCAACTGGCGCTTACGCTTGGACTTCTTCTTGGTGAGAATGTGATTGAGATGGGACTGGGAACGCTTGTAGCCGCCCTTGCCCGTCTTGCTGAAGCGCTTGGCCGCGCCCCGATTGGTCTTCATCTTCGACATTGTCATTCCTTCTGGCCTTACAACGTACCCCTGTGGGCCGCGGCAGGCGGATTAATGGCCCCAACGAGCCGTTACTCTCTTTTGGCGGTCCGCGGCAGGCGCCTAGTGTTTCTTCGGCGCTATCACCATGACCATCTGCCGTCCTTCCATCTGCGGCATCTGCTCTACCGAACCGTATTCGTCCAGGTCGTCCCTGACCCTGGCCAGAAGCTTCGCGCCCAAATCCTTGTGCGCCATCTCCCGGCCCCTGAATCTCAATGTGACTTTCGTCTTGTCGCCGTGCTCGAGAAACTGCACGAGCTTCCTGAGCTTGATCTGATAATCGCCTTCGTCCGTTCCCGGACGAAACTTGATTTCCTTGACGTGAACCTGCTTTTGCTTGCGTTTCGCAGACTGGTGCTTCTTGTTCTGTTCGAACAAGTACTTGCCAAAATCCATGATACGGCACACCGGGGGATCCGCCATCGGGGATACTTCGACGAGATCCAGTCCCTCGTCCTGGGCCAGATCGATCGCCGCGGCGATGCCCATGACCCCTGCCTGTTCTCCGTCCGAGCCGATAACCCGCACCGTCGTGGCCTCGATTTCGTCATTGCGCCTTACGCGCTTGTTAACTGCGATACCAAAATCCTCCGCAAATTCAACAAATTATCCCGTCACGGCGCACGGCCGACGGCCGCGGCGACAGCGGGACCGCGATTCTAATAATCCTGCGGGCAGGAAACAACCTCGGCAACCCGAAAAATCAAATAAATCAGGTGTTTTGCCGAGAAAAGTGGTGGGCGATGCGGGTTTCGAACCTGCGACCTCCACGATGTCAACGTGGCGCCCTACCCCTGAGCTAATCGCCCGTTACCTCGAAGGGACGCGTACGATACTCAAGCCCCTTCGCTTCTGCAAGCACGTCACCCGGCTTCCTGCTCGTCGAATCCGAACGCCCGGGCGCGGATCTCCCCGATCTCGTCACGCAGCGTCGCGGCCTCTTCGAACTCGAGATCCCGCGCGTGTCTTAGCATCTTCTTTTCGAGCATCGCGGCCTTCTTCAGCAGGTCCTCGGCCGACATCGTCTCGTACCGGCCCCTGCCCTCGGCAAGCTTCCTGCGCGGTGCGCGCGGCGCCGGGTAGGCGGCCTCCATGACGTCGGCGACCTGCTTGACGATCGTCGCCGGCTCGATGCCGTATTCCTCGTTGTGTGCCACCTGTTTGTCGCGCCGGCGATTGGTCTCGTCGATCGCCCGCTGCATCGAGCCCGTCACGTCGTCGGCATAGAGAATCGCGGTGCCGCGGACGTTCCGCGCCGCCCTGCCGATCGTCTGGATCAGGGAGCGCTCCGAGCGCAGGAATCCTTCCTTGTCGGCGTCGAGGATCGCGACCAGCGAGACCTCGGGCATGTCGAGCCCCTCGCGCAGCAGGTTGATGCCGACGAGGACGTCGAACGCGCCGAGCCGGAGATCGCGGATGATCTCGGTCCGCTCCACGGTGCCGATGTCCGAGTGCAGGTACCTGACCGCGACGCCGTGCTCGCGGAGGTAGTCGGTGAGATCTTCGGCCATGCGTTTGGTCAGCGTGGTCACGAGGACCCGCTCCTGCGCTGCGACCCGCCGCCCGATCTCCGACAGCAGGTCGTCGACCTGCGTGCCTGCCGGCCGAACCTCGACGACCGGGTCGACCAGGCCGGTGGGCCTGACGACCTGCTCCACCGTATTGTCGGCGTGATCCCGCTCGTAATCCCCGGGCGTGGCCGAGACGTAAACGGTCTGCGGCGACAGCGCCTCGAACTCGTCGAAGCGCAGCGGCCGGTTGTCGAGCGCCGACGGCAGCCGGAAGCCGTACTCGACGAGCGTCTCCTTGCGTGAACGGTCGCCTTTGTACATCGCGCCGAGCTGGGGCACGGTCACGTGGCTCTCGTCGATGATCAGCAGCGCATTGTGCGGCACGTAGTCGAACAGGCACGGCGGCGGCTCGCCCTCGGCGCGGCCCGACAGATAGCGCGAGTAGTTCTCGATCCCGGCGCAGTAGCCGAGTTCCCGGATCATCTCTAAATCAAATAAAGTTCGCTGTTCAAGCCTTTGAGCTTCAAGGAGTTTTTCTGTCGATCTGAGGTAGTGGAGCCGATCCCTCAGCTCGAGCTTGACCCGATCGCAGGCGGCCAGCAGCGTTTCCCGGGGCGTGACGTAGTGGGTCTTCGGGAAGACCGTGTACCGCGGAACACGCCGGAGGACCTCGCCCGTCAGCGGGTCGAAGTGCGCGATCGACTCGATCTCGTCGTCGAACAGCTCGATCCGGACGGCGTCGCGCTCCGACTCGGCCGGAAACACGTCGATGACGTCGCCGCGAACGCGGTACGTGCCCTGCGAGAGGTCGAGTTCGTTGCGCGTGTACTGCATCTCCGCCAGGCGCCGCAGGACCGTCCGCTGGTCGATGCGGTCGCCGCGCGTCAGGTGCAGCACCATGCTGAAGTAGGCCTCCGGGTCCCCGAGGCCGTAGATCGCCGACACGGTTGCGACGATGACGGCATCCGGCCGCTCGATCAGGGCCTTGGTGGCCGACAGGCGCATCTGCTCGATGTGGTCGTTGATCGACGCGTCCTTTTCTATATAGGTATCGGACGCCGGGACGTAGGCCTCGGGCTGGTAGTAGTCGTAGTACGAGACGAAATACTCGACGGCGTTGCGCGGAAAGAACTCGCGCATCTCGCCGTAGAGCTGGGCGGCCAGCGTCTTGTTCGGCGCAAGGATCATCGCGGGCCGCTGCGTGCGCTCGATGACCCTGGCCATCGTATACGTCTTGCCGGACCCGGTGACGCCGAGCAGGACCTGCCGGGCCAGGCCGTCCTCGAGCCCGTCGACGAGTGCG
>JAKSCZ010000250.1 GCA_022360335.1 Pseudomonadota bacterium | reverse complement strand
TCGGCCCGGCAGCGCCCGCAGCGCCGTCCCGGCCATCCGTGCCGTCGCTGCCCTCGCAGGCGGTGAGAAACACGGGTAGAGCGATCGCCATCAGTGCGGCAATCGCGGGTCTTTTAAGCAGTGCTGCGCGTTTCATCGGGTTGCCTCCGGATTTCTGCAGACGGGGAACTGGAGACAACAGTATTGGCGTCACATGTAAACGGCATGACGCCGGCGTAAAGAAATCGTTCCGTTTCGATTAACGCCGCATTTTGAATGTTGACCGGCGGCTTGCCAGGTCTGCGCAAGCCGCTGAATACTCGTACGTTGCTTCTAATTCGTAATACTGAGCATGAACACGGCGGCCGCCATGCGGACATCCTCGGACAGATAGTTTTGCGGCGGCATCTCGGGGTAGTCGTCGCGCTTCTTCACGGGTTTCGTTATGTAGTCGACGATGCCCTGCGGGTCGTCGTGGTACAGCGCCTGGATGACCCGGGTCGGCGGGCCGATCATCTTGACGTTGTACGCGTGGCAGCCCGCGCAGACGCCGTAGTAGGCCCGTTTACCCATGTCCTCGGCGGCGATGATCCGCCGCTCGGCCGGTTCGTCCAGCAGGTAGGTCGCGACGTCCGCCGTCGTCGCAAAGCCGCAGGTGCCGAAATCCCTGAGACCGACCGTGACGTATTTGTCGTGATCGAGGATACAGCTGTCCGTGCTCGTGCCGACGTTGACGATCTGCACCTCGCCTTCGACGAGTTCGAGCGCGGCGAGCGCCCTGATCTCGGGGATCGTGTCGTAGCCGTTGTTCCACATCAGATTGTCGAGGATCGCGATCTCGTCCGAATTCGGGTCGGCCCCGGGATCGAGCGTCACGTTCGGCGCGTTCATGTGATCGGTGATCAGGATGCCGATCGTCTTGTTGCCCGTGATGACGTTGCCCTCGATCGTCGTCCGGTCGCCGGCCATGTTCAGGATGCCCGTGCCGGCCGGGATGCCGGAGACCGTAGAGCCCGGGATGCCGAAGTTCGGCGTGTTGTTGTCGACGACGAAGTTGTTGCGCACGATCGTGTCGTAGGTCGTCTTGATCGGCAGGCCCGGCGTGATGAACACGAGGATGCCGCCCGTGTTGTCGTGCACGTAGTTGTTTTCGACGATCGAGTGGCGCGTGTTCTCTATCTCGATGCCGGCGACGTTGTCGAAGACCTCGTTGTTGGTCACGTGGATGTTGTCGCACATGCCGACGTAGATGGCGGCGTCCTCGATGCCGCTCAGCACGTTGTGCGTGATCAGGCCGTTCGTGCCGAACTCGGGGAATATGCCGTACACCCCCGTGTCGATGACTTCGTTGTTCCGGATCAGGAAGTTGTTGCCGGCCTGACCCATGATCGCATTGCCCTTGTAATGCCGGATCTGCAGATTCTCGATCGTGATGTCGTTGCCCGAGTAGAGAATCGCGTCGTTGAGTTCCCTGTTGCCTTCCAATACGGGCCACGCGCCGCCGACGACGACCCCGCTGATGACGAGGTCGTCCTTGTCGATGTAAACGGTCTCGCTGTAGGTGCCGGGGTAGACCCTGATGACGTCGCCTTCGCCCGCAGCGGCGACGGCCGCCTGGATCGAGTCGCCGTCGCGTACCTCGTGGACGGCGCCCGCGCCCGATCCGCCGACCGATTTCGTGAGCTCTCCGCCCGCGCTCGCGGCCGTGTAGCGGGACGCGTCGCCGACGACCGTGGCGCGGTTGTCGCCCGCATACTTCATGCCGGCAACGGCGCCGATGAAGAGCAATGCGAGGCCGGCGACGATCGGTAGCAGTTTCTTCCCCATGACGGTTTCCTTGCGTTTTTCTAGTCGGTGTTGCCCGGTCGAGGCGCGAGCGCTTCGGGCAGGGCGCCGATCGGGACGAGCCCGGACGGCACGGATTCGGGTATCTGCGGCTTGAAGCTCTCGTCCGTCAGCGTGGCGAGGAAATCGACCAGGCGATCGAGTTCGTCGTCGCTCAGCTGCGGCTCCCAGATGTGCCAGTGCAGGGACATGCGTTCCTTCTCTTCCTCCGGCAGCGCGTGGCCGCGTCCCAGCGTGTAGAACTCGGCCGCCTCGCGCAGGCTCTCGAATGCGCCCGAGTGCATGTACGGCGCCGTCTTCACGGCGTTGCGCAGGGACGGCACCTTGAAACCGCCCCGCAATCCGTCGTTGCCGGTGACCGCCCGCGCACCTTCGTCGAACGGGACCCCCGCGGGATCGCGCACGCCGATGACGGCGATCTGCCGGTTGGTGAACAGGGGCGGCGTGTGGCACTCCGCGCAGCGCGCAACGAACGAGCGAAAGACGTTCATGCCGGCCTTCTCGTCGTCCGTCAGCGCGTCGTGATAGCCGTGTGCGTAGTGGTCGTAGCGGCTGTTCAGCGAGATCAGCGTCGTCTGGAATGCGGCGATCGCCGTGTAGATCATGTCGAGGGAAAGCGGTCCTTCGCCGCCGGGGAACGCTTCACGGAACAGCCGTCGGTACGTCTCGTTGCCGCCGATGTCGGCCAGCAGCCGCGCCGGGTCGCCGCCCATCTCCCTGTCATCGTAAAGCGGGCCCGGCATCTGCTCTTCGAGCGAATCCGCGCGTCCGTCCCAGAAGAACGACCGCAGGAATGCGACATTCCAGAGGCTCGGCGCGGCCCGCCGGACTTCGGCGCCGCCGATGCCGACGCTGCGCGGGCGGCCGTCGGCGAAGCCGAGGTCGGGATGGTGGCAGCTCGCGCAGGACACCGTGCCGTCGCCCGACAGCAGGGGATCGAAAAAGAGATAGCGTCCGAGATCGATCTGCTGCGGCGAGAACCCGTCGCGTGCGGCGGGCAGGCCGGTCTTCGGTCCGCCGACCCCGGCGTAATGCAGCGATTCGTAGTTGTGGTACAAGCTGCGCAATTCGCACGCGTTGCCGTCGACCAGTTCGAAACCGGGCGGGCAAAAGTCACGCAGTTCGATCCGCGCATCGGCCAGGGCCGTCGCGCTCGCGACGACGAGGAGGAGGGCGAGGCGCAGCTGGCTACTGCGTCGCCGCCAGTTCATTCAGGAATGCGGCGATGTCTTTGAGTTCCTCGTCGGACACGGTCTTCGCCATCATGGCCATCTGCCGGCCGTACCTGGCGTCCGCGAAGGCGCCGCGCAGGCCGCTCCTGAAGTTCCCGACCTGCCGCAACAAGTACTCGTCGCCGACCATCGTCAGCCGCGGCGTAAACAGCGCCTCGTTACCCCAGGCGTCACCCCCGTGGCAGGCGCCGCACTTGCTGACGTACTGCTTCTTGCCGTTGGCTGCGTCGCCCTCGACCGTCGCCGGCGGAGTCGTCGGCGGCAACGACGCGATGTAGGCGGAGACGTTCGCGATCGCGACGCCGTCGGCGAGCGTCATCGCCATCGGCCGCATCTGCGCACCGGGCATATCGCCTTCTTTCGCGCCGCGATTGCCCAGCTTGAAGTCCCAGAGCTGGCGTACGAGATACGATTCGGACTGGCCCGCAATCCCCGGCGAATCGAGAGCGATATTCCCTTCGCCGTTCGCACCGTGGCAGGCGATGCAGGTTGCGTACAGTGCCTTGCCCCGCTCAGCGGCGCCTTCGACGAGCTCGTCTGCGGAGGCCGCGGCCGCCGTTTCCGCGTCGCTCCCGACCGTCTGCTCCCGATCGCCCGGGTTCCCCCCGCAGGAGACGGAGAGTATGGCGAGCGCCGCATAAACCGGTAAGTTCCTGAGCATTGTAGGTGCGTCCTGAAAATGCCACTATCTGGTAACGAACCAGTTTGGACAAGCGTACAACTAAAAACAAGTTCGGGAACCGCGTATGCCAGGGCAGGACAGCGACGTCGTCATCATCGGCGCGGGTATCGCCGGTCTCGTTGCAGCGCACGAGTGCCTCGGGAACGGCCGCTCGGTCACACTGATCGACAGGCACGACGAAGACAACGTCGGCGGCCTGGCGCGTACGGCGTTCGGCGGCATGGCGCTCGTGGGCACGCCGCTGCAGAAACGCATGGGTATCGCGGACACACCCGAACTCGCGCTCTCGGACTGGCTTTCGTTCGCCGAGTTCGGCGAGCACGATACCTGGCCGCGCCGCTGGGCCGAGGCTTACGTGCAGCAGAGCGCCGAGCGGGTTTTCGACTGGTTGCGGGACAAGGGCCTGAGCTACCTACCGGCCGTCAACTGGGTCGAGCGGGGCGATTTCGTTCCCGGCAACAGCGTGCCGCGCTACCACATCCTGTGGGGCACCGGTCTCGGGCTGGTGCGGCGTTTCGTCGAGCTGCTCGGCGCACACCCCGGGCGCGCTAAGCTGCGCTACGTGTTCGGCTGCCGGGTCGACGACCTGATCGAAGAACGGGGCCGGATCGCGGGCTGCGTCGGCGAGATCGAGGCGACGGGCGAGCCGCGCGAGTTCCGCGGCGACCGGGTGGTCGTCGCAACCGGCGGCATCAACGGCAATCTGCAGAAGGTGCGCGACCACTGGTGCCGGGGCGATGCGCCCGGCGAGCTGCTCAACGGCTCGCATCCGTATTGCGACGGGCACCTGCACGACGTCGCTTCGCGCCATGGCGCCGCCGTCACGCACCTCGGGAACATGTGGAACTATGCGGCCGGCATACCGCACCCGGAGCCGCGTTTCGACGCTCACGGCCTGAGCCTGATCCCGTGTAAATCGGCGCTCTGGCTCGACCATACGGGTTCGCGCATCGGTCCGCCGCCCCTGATCACGGGATTCGACACCAGCGAGATGTGTCGACGCCTGTCGGCGATGAAGAAGCCGTGGAGCTGGCAGTTGCTCAACTGGCGCATCGCCGCGAAGGAGCTTGCGATTTCGGGTGCCGAGCACAACCCGCATATCCGGGACAGCCGCCCGTTGCCGTTTTTCAGGGAAACCCTGTTCGGCAATCACCGTCTCGTGCGGCAGATGCAGGAGGAGAGCGACCATTTCATCGTCGCGGACACGCTCGGGGAACTCGTAGCGCGGATGAACGCGCTCGACGGCACCGACGACGTGCGTCTCGAGAACGTCGAGCGCAGCGTACGGCGGTTCGACGACAACGTGCGGCGCGGACCCTCGCAGTGGAACGACGATCAGCTGCGGCGGATCGTGCAGGCGCGGGCCTGGCGCACGGATCGTATCCGGACCTGCAAGCCGGAACCGCTGGCGGAGCATCCGCCGTTCATCGCGATCAAGTTGCGCATCATCACGCGCAAGAGCCTCGGCGGCATCCGGACCGACCTGTCGAGTCGCGTCCTCGACGTCGCCGGCGAGCCGATTCCCGGGCTCTACGCCGTCGGCGAGGCGGCCGGATTCGGCGGCGGCGG
>JAKSCZ010000088.1 GCA_022360335.1 Pseudomonadota bacterium | reverse complement strand
TGGCCGATACGGGCAGCCATGCCAGGGCATCCGGGCTCGTGATCCTCATCGAAGACGACGTCAGCGTCGCAAATGCCTGGGGCTTGTTGCTCGAAGCGGAGGGCTATCGCGTTGCGACGGCGGCGTCCGCAACCGAGGCGCGTGCACTCATGAATCATATCGACGAGACGCCGGCGCTGCTGATATCCGATTTCCACTTGCTCGACGGTTCGACGGGTGTCGAAGCCGTTAGTGTGATTCGCGAGAACTTCGGCGTGCCGATCCCGGCGTTCATCGTCAGCGGCGACACGTCGAAAGTGGTCAAGGACGCCCGGCTGCTCGACAACTGCACGCTGATGTGCAAACCGATCGACACCAACCGTCTGCTCGAAGCCGCTTGCCGCGCCGCCAGCACCGGCAGCGTGCCGCTGGATGAGTTTAGGGACAGTTACCGTATCTCGAGTTTAGGGACAGGTACCTTATCTCTCCGGCGCATCTCAGATGCGCCGGAGAGATAAGGGCACTGTCCCTAAACTCCAAGCCAACTCAGCGGCGATTTCGCGAGTGCCACACCGGCGACGTAGGCGAATGCGGCGACAGCGGCGACCAGCGCAACGGCGCGTATCCGTTTCGTCGGACCTCGCTTGATCGCGATCGTACCGAGCACGACGTAGACCGCCAGACCGATGAACTTGGCGACCAGCCAGGCGTGCACGAACGGATTCAGGTGCAGTATCCACAGCATCGCGAGTCCGGCAGCGAACAGGACGGCATCGACGACATGCGGTGCGGTCCTGGTCACGCGGTGATGCAACAGTCCGGATTCCGTCAACATCCAGTAGCCGCGCAGCAGGAAACCCGAGATCGTTACGACGGCTGCGATCGTGTGCAGGTACTTGATTGCGAGGAACGTCATGTGTCTCGCATTGTGTCACGGATTCGCCGGCGGGGCGCCGACATACGGTTTTCTACCTATGTTCCCGGCAATTTTTGTTCGTCATGGTTAATGCGTTCACAGCGGTCTACCAGAGCGCGGTAGGAAGCTGTAACAGCGGGGCCCGGCGAATGCCGGGCCCTGTTTTATCGGGAGTTTAGGGACAGTTACCTTATCTCTCCGACGCATCTCAGATGCGCCGGAGAGATAAGGTAACTGTCCCTAAACTCGAGATACGGTAACTGTCCCTAAACTGTCAGGCTGCTTCGTGACCTTCCATGTCGACCGGCGTCTGGAACCAGTCGGGCTTGATGATCAGGAGATCGCAGGGCAGGTCTTCGAGCGTGCGTTCGGCCGTCGCGCCGATGAACAGCCGTTTCCAGCGATTGCGGGCGACGGCGCCCATGACGACGACGTCGGCGTTCAATTTGTCTGCGATGAGCGGCAATTCCTCATGCGTCAGGCCCGCGACCAGATGTGCCTTGTCCTTGTCGACCTTGTGGAAGTCCGTGATCTCGTTGAAGCGTTTCTCATGGTCTTCGTGCATCTGCTGCTCGATCTCGTCGAACGGCAGCGAAACCGGGATGTAGGCGTTGGCCGTCGCCGTGGCCACGGCAATGCGCGGGTCGTAGGCGTGGAACGCGTGCACATTGCCTTCGACTTTGCCGGCAATGTCCCTGGCGACGTGCAGGATTTCGTCGTCGAGCGCCGCCGGTTTGTCGTGCTTGTGCATCGGGTCGATCGCGGCGACGAACACCGGCGTCTCGTCGATTTTGCGCGGCTTGACGAGCCACAACGGGACGGGACACGTCCGGATCAGGTTCCAGTCCGTGTTGGTCAGCAGCGCACGCGTAACCGCCGAATGATGGTGTGTGTCCTTGAAGACGACGTCCGCACCAGAGTCGATCGCGTGCCGGACGATGCCCTCGTAGAGCGGGTGGTCCCATACCGCGCTCGTCCTGGCGACGACGCCGTCGGCGCGCAGCGGTTCGGCCAGCGTCTCGAGATGCTTCTGATGATTCTGAATAACTTCGTCGCGCGCCTTTTCGAGGGATGGCGAATCGAACAAACGGTCGCCGCTCAGGTACTCATTGTAGTAGCAAACGAGCAACTCCAGCTCGGCGCTGCAGTGCTTTGCCAGCCACGCAGCCCTCTCCACGGCCGGCTGATCGACCACAGTCGGATCGACCACGGCGAGAATCTTCTTGATGTCTTTCATCGTCGCACCTGACGTCCAGTGAATGCCCTGCCCAATTGACGGTCGATCCGAGAATACGCCGGGCGTGAACGGTTTCCATAAGGCGTGTTGCTTAGCATGTAGCGGATTGTACTTATGATGCCGTAAGTGCTTTTACTGATTACGAAAATGCGAGTTCTTCATTAGATTTCGGGGAGAGGATTTCTCCGGGAGACGAGGATGTCGGGCGTCCGGCACGATGAGGTGCGAGCGGCTCTCCAGCAGAAAAAAAAAGAGCTGACAGCGCGCCTGGAACGCATCAACGCCAATCTCCGCCGCGGTTACGAGGCGGATTCGAAAGAGCGTGCAAAGCAGCTCGAAGACAACGAGGTCGTCGACGCGCTCGGCAACGAGGCGCGTGACGAACTGAGGAAGATCTCGGCCGCGATGCAGCGGCTGGACGCCGGCGACTACGGAATCTGCATTGAATGCGGACTGCCTATCAACGAAGGCAGGTTGCAGGTCTATCCGTACGCCGACGAATGCATAGAATGCGCCGAGTTCGACGAGCACCGCCGCCGGCGTTCCTGACGGCAAGCGGCCGCGCGTATTTTCGACACCGCTTCTAAGCCGTCATGTGCATTTTGACGAGGTCCGCCAGAGACCTCGCCTGCATCTTCTCCATGACGCGTGCACGGTGAATCTCCACGGTGCGCTGACTCACGCCCAGTTCGTAGGCAATCACCTTGTTCGGCTTGCCGGTAACGACGAGGTCGAAGACTTCGCGTTCACGATTGGTGAGACGGCTCAGGCGCTCGTTGACCTCGGCGTGCTGCTGCTGCTCCTCGCGGCGCTCTTCGTCGGTCGCCAGGGCTTCGCGAATGCGATCCAGCAGCTCCTGGTCGCGGAAGGGTTTCTGGATGAAATCGACGGCGCCCTTCTGCATGGCCTCGACCGCCATCGGCACGTCGCCGTGGCCCGTGATGAAGATGATCGGCAGCGTGTTGCCCCGCTTCAGCAACTCCTCCTGAAGCTCGAGACCGCCAAGGCCCGGCATCCGAATGTCGAGAACGAGACAACCGGGCCGTTGTTCCGTGACCTTTTCCAGGAATTCGTCCCCCGACGAGTAGATCTCGTGAGCGAGATTGACCGAGTCCATGAGCGCCTGCATGGCGAAACGTATAGCGGGATCGTCGTCGACGATGAAGACCGTGGGTTTTTGGTCAGATTGCACTGCCATGGAGCGTGATTGGACCAGATTGGGACCGATTTGGCTAGTCCAGCCGCTTCGTGAAACGCAGTGCAGCTCCCGTCATTGCGACGATCGCGAAGGCGCCGAGCGCGATCAGTTCCGGATACAGCTCGACGAGCGCGGCGTCGCGCAGCATGATGCCGCGCGACAGGCGGATGAAATGCGTGACCGGGAACATTTCGCCGAGATATTGCGCGAACCTTGGCATGCCGTCGAACGGGAACACGAACCCGGACAACAGGATCGAGGGTAGAAGTACGAAGAAGGTCATCTGCATGGCCTGGAACTGGGTCTTCGCCACCGTGGAAATGACGAGACCCAGCGCCAGATTGGCCACGATGAAGGCCCCCGCAGCCAGGTACAGGTCGAAGATGCTGCCGCGCATCGGCACCTCGAACAGGACATCGCTGACGACCAGGATCAGCGCCACCTGGATCATGCCGATGGCGATGTAGGGGATGACCTTGCCGATCATGAGTTCGGCCGAGTTCACGGGCGTGTTGATCAGCAACTCGAGGTTGCCGCGCTCGCGCTCGCGGACGATGGCGACCGCCGTGAACAACATCATCGTCAGCGTCAGGATGATGCCGATGAGACCGGGGATGATGTTGACCGGCGTGCGGCGCTCGGGGTTGTAGTAGGGCCGCACCTCGATGTTGTCCACCCGGCGCCGATCGGCGCCGGTATCGAAACTGACCGGCATGCTCCGAAGCTGGATAGCGACACCGGACGTCGTCGGGTCGCTGCCGTCGACGAGCAGGTGCACGGCCGGGCGGTCCCGATCGACCGTGCGGCGGTCGAAGTCGGGCGGGATAACGACGCCGAGCGACACCGAGCCCAGCCGCAGGCGCTCTTCGAGCTCGGCGGGTGAGCCGACAGATTCGACGATGTCGGCAACCTGCGTCTGCGCCAGTTCATCGACGAACTGTCGCGAGAGGTGCGTGTTCGCCTGGTCGGCGACGGCCGTCTTCAGGTTGCGTACGTCCATGTTGATCGCGTAGCCGAACAGCAGCATCTGGATCACGGGAATGCCGACGATCATGCCGAAGGTCAGCCGGTCGCGTTTGAGCTGGCGCAGCTCTTTCCTGGTAATCGCAAGCAGACGACTGAACGACTTCATGCCCTGCGCTCCTCGGGGGACATCGTCACGGCCACGAACACGTCCTCGAGAGAGGCCGTGGTCAGGCGGACGTCGGCGGCGACCGAGTGCCGATCGAGATGCCGGCGTACCCGGGCGATCGGTTCGTCGAACCCCTCGGGGATCAGGACGCGCAGGCGCACGCCGAGCTGCGTGACGCTTGCGATGTGCTCGGCGCAGTCGAGCGCTTTCTGCGCCTGGTAGGGATCATCCGCCGTGACTTCGACTATGTGCATCCCCGTCGAAGCCTGCAGTTCCCGGGGTGTGCCGTCCGCGACCTTGACGCCGCGGTCGAGGATCGCGAGGCGGTGACAACGCTCGGCTTCGTCCATGTAATGCGTCGACACGAGTATCGACGTCCCGCCTTCGGCGAGCCGGAACAGGTTGGCCCAGAAGTCGCGCCGGCTCTGCGGGTCGACGGCGCTCGTGGGTTCGTCGAGCAGCAAGAGTTCGGGGCGGTGCAGTACGGCGCAGGCGAGGGCCAGGCGTTGCTTCTGGCCGCCGCTCATCGTGCCGGCCTGCTGTTTTCGCCGATCGGCGAGATCGTATTTCCCGAGCAGCTC
>JAKSCZ010000553.1 GCA_022360335.1 Pseudomonadota bacterium | reverse complement strand
CGGCAGCTCAGGGCGACCGAACCGATAGGGAGACTCGTCCTGAGCCGCGATCTGCTGGTCGGCAACGGCTCCGGTGCGGAGCTGCAGGTCGAGTTGCGCGACGGCGACACGCTGCTCGTCCCGCAAAAGCCGCAGGTGGTGACAGTGATCGGCGAGGCGCAGCAGAATACGTCGCACCTGTATCGTCGGGACCTGTCCCGCAACGACTACATCGAGATGAGCGGGGGGCTGACCCGCCGTGCGGACAAGGGTCGAATCTACATCGTCCGCGCGAGCGGCGCCGTCGTCGCGGGCGGGCGTTCGAGATGGCTGGGCCTGGATTCGGCCGCGGACATTCTCCCCGGCGACACGATCGTCGTTCCGCTCGACACCGACCGGATGCGGCCGCTGACGTTCTGGGGAAGCGTCACCCAGATACTCTACCAGGGGGCGATCGCCGTAGCGGCCGTGCGCACCTTTCGAGATTAGCATCGAGGATCGGATCGGCTGACTGGAGCCGCAATCGACAATGAAGCGCAGAGCAGAGCAGGACAGACAGGACGACCTGATCGACGTTTCGGAAATAGTCGCGACAATCTGGCATGGGCGAATCGCGGTCGCCGCCATGACGGTCGTTTTTGCGGCCGCTTCCATCGCCATTGCCCTGAACCTGCCGGATCAATACAGAGCAACGGTCACGGCGGTGCCTGCGGAGTCAGCCGGGAATCCTTCACTGGGCAGACTCGCAAGTCAGTTCGGCGGACTCGCCTCCATTGCGGGCATCAATATCGACCGGGATGCCGGGGTCAGCAATTCGGTGCTTGCGATCGAGTTACTCGAGTCCTGGGATTTCCTGGACGGTTTCATCAAGGACAACGGTATCGAGACGGCGGTTTTTGCGGCTGACGGGTGGAATCGCAGCAGCGGCGAACTGGAGATCGATGAAGACATCTACGATGTGCAGAGCGAGGCGTGGGTTCGGGACTTCGATCCGGACAAGGGAGAGACTGCGGAGCCATCGAGTTGGGAGCTGTTCGACGCGTTTCGCGACCGGATTTCGGTATCCGAAGATTCGACGACCGGCATCATTTCGATCAGCGTCGAGTACTTTTCGCCGACGCTCGCAAGAGACTGGGCCGAAATGCTCGTGGCAGCCGTCAACGAACGTATTCGCTTGCGCGATCGCGAGGAAGCGAGAAAGAGCCTGGAATACCTGAGGCGCCAGGTGGAGCAGACCAGCCTTGCGGAAATGAAAGGCGTCTTCTATCAGTTGATCGAGGAGCAGACGAAGAACCTGATGTTGACGGAGGTCAGCGACGAGTACGTGCTGAGTGTGTTGACGCAAGCAAGAGTCCCGGAGGAGAGCTCGCGGCCGAACCGGGCGCTGATTTGCATTCTCGGCACGTCGGCGGGGTTCGTGCTCGCCGTGTTT
>JAKSCZ010000347.1 GCA_022360335.1 Pseudomonadota bacterium | reverse complement strand
TGCCGGTCTGCGGGCTGTTCGCCGCCTGCGGCGGCGGCGGAGGCGGACCGGTAGCGATCGGGCCGGAGAATCCGCCTCCGGCGGGCGGCGGTGTGCCCGCGGTTGCGGTGTCGCAGGTGTTTACGCAACTCGCGTTCGACAGCCCGACCGTGCTCAAACAGGCGCCCGGCGACGATGCGCGCTGGTTCGTCGGCGAAAAAGCCGGGGTCATCCGCGTATTCGCCAACAACACGGCGTCGTCTTCGTCCGGCGTGTTCCTGGATATCGGCGGCGTGGTGGATTCGTCCGGCGAGGGCGGCCTGCTCGGCTTCGCGTTCCACCCGAATTTTCCGGCGACACCGGAAGTGTACGTTTCCTACACGCGGCGCGGCCCGTTCCGGTCTTACGTATCGCGCTTTTTCAGCCCGGACGGCGGCCGGACGCTGAATCCGGCGCCTGAGGACGTCCTGCTCGAGATTCCGCAACCGGCGACGAATCACAACGGCGGAGATGTCGTTTTCGGTCCCGACGGTTTCCTGTACGTCGGTTTCGGTGACGGCGGCGGTTCGGGCGATCCCCGGGGCAACGGGCAGAACGACATGAACCTGCACGGGTCCGTCGTCCGGATCGACGTCGAAGGCAACCTTCCCTACGAGATTCCGGCAGGAAATCCCAATGCAACGAATACCGTCTGCACGCAAGGCTCGGGTTCGGCGCCGTGCCCGGAGATCTTCGCCTGGGGTCTTCGCAACCCCTGGCGCCTGAGCTTCGACGAGGTGACGGGCAAACTCTGGGCCGGCGACGTCGGCCAGGGCGACTGGGAGGAGATCGACGTCATCGAAGCCGGCGGCAACTACGGCTGGAACGTGCGCGAAGGAGCGCACTGCTTCGAGCCGCCGTCCGGCTGCTCGACGGCCTTCACGGAGCCGATCACCGAGTACGGCCGCGATCTGGGACGCTCGGTCACCGGCGGCTACGTCTATCGCGGCAGCGCCGTCGCGGACCTCGTCGGCTGGTACGTTTTCGGCGACTTCGGCAGCGGCAATCTGTTCGCGATACCCGAAGACAGCGCGGCGGGCGTCGCCCCCGAGATCTTGCTCGACACGGACCTCGAAATCGTGACTTTCGCCGAGGATCAGGCCGGTGAGCTGTACTTCGCGCACTTCGGCGCAGGCACGATCCACAGGATCGAAGACGCGCCCTGATCGCGGCGTTCCATTAGAATCGACGGACCTGACGAACGACGAACAAGGACTCGAAATGGCCGTCAAGAGCGACATCGAAATTGCCCAGGCTGCGACCCTCAGGCCGATTCAGGACATCGCCGAGAAGCTGGGTATCCCGTCCGATGCCCTGATTCCTTTCGGTCGCGACAAGGCGAAGATCGGCGCCGACTTTCTGCGGCGGGTCGGCGATCGCGAGGACGGCAAGCTGATCCTCGTGACGGCCGTTTCGCCGACGCCGGCCGGCGAGGGCAAGACGACGACGACGGTAGGCCTGGGCGATGCGATGAACCGGATCGGCAAGGATGCGCTGATCTGCCTGCGCGAACCGAGTCTCGGGCCGTGTTTCGGCATGAAAGGCGGCGCCGCGGGCGGCGGCTACGCCCAGGTCGTGCCGATGACCGACATCAACCTGCACTTCACGGGCGACTTCCACGCCATCGGCGCCGCCAACAACCTGCTGGCGGCATTGATCGACAACCACATGCACTGGGAGAACCCGCTCAACATCGATCCGCGCCGGATCACGTGGCGACGCGTCGTGGACATGAACGATCGCGCCTTGCGCAACGTCACGTCGGGTCTCGGCGGCTACATGAACGGCGTCGTCCGCGAGGCGGGATTCGACATCACGGTCGCGTCGGAGATCATGGCGATCTTCTGTCTCGCCGACGATCTCAAGGACCTCGAGTCGCGTCTCGGCAAGATCGTGCTCGGCTATACCCGCGACAACGAACCGGTAACCGTCCGGGAGCTCAATGCCCACGGCGCGATGACGGCGTTGCTGCGCGACGCGCTGCAGCCGAACCTGGTCCAGACCATGGAGAACAACCCGGCGCTCATGCACGGCGGGCCGTTCGCCAACATCGCACACGGTTGTAACTCCGTCATCGCGACGAAAGCGGGCCTCAAGCTCTCCGACTACGTGATCACGGAAGCCGGGTTCGGAGCCGACCTCGGCGCCGAGAAATTCTTCAATATCAAATGTCGCAAGGCCGGCCTGTCGCCCGACGCGGTCGTGCTCGTCGTAACGACCAAGGCGCTCAAGATGCAGGGCGGCGTCTCGAAGGACGGCCTGGGCGCGGAAAACGTCGAGGCGCTGCGCAAAGGCTGCGGCAACCTCGAGCGGCACATACGGAATCTCGCGAAGTTCGGTGTGCCGGCCGTCGTCGCGATCAATCGATACACGGCGGATACGGATGCAGAGATCGATGCGGTCGGCGAGTTCTGCCGGCAGTTCGGCGTCGAAGCGGTGACCAGCACGCACTGGGCCGACGGCGGTAAGGGTGCGACCGAACTCGCCGAACGCGTGGTGAGGCTGTGCGACAGCGGGGCCGCACAGTTCCGCACGCTGTACGGCGACGATCTGTCCCTGTGGGAAAAGACCGCGACGATCGCGCGCGAAATATACGGCGCGGACGACATCATCGCCGACAAGAAGGTCCGTGCCCAGTTCGCGAAGTACGAGAAAGAGGGCTTCGGCAATTACCCGATCTGCATGGCGAAGACGCAGTACAGCTTCTCGACGGACCCCAATCTTCTCGGGGCCCCGTCGGGTCACGTCGTGCCGGTCCGGGAGATTCGTCTCGCAGCGGGCGCGGAATTCGTCGTCGTCGTGTGCGGTGCCATCATGACGATGCCCGGCCTGCCGCGCGTGCCCGCGGCGAACGACATACGCGTCAACGACGAAGGTCGCATCGAGGGCTTGTTCTAAGCGGTCTAGGCGTCGGGTTTATTCCTCAGGCGCTTGATCCGCCCGCGCCGCAATTTGTCGTCCCGGCGCTTTTCCCTGGACGCTATACTCGGTCTCGTCGGGATTCTCCTTTTCTCCGTCCGGCTCGCGTGCCTGAGCAATTCGACCAGCCTCTGCAGCGCCAATTGCCTGTTGCGCTCCCGGCTGCGGCTTTCCTGCGACTTGATGACGAGAACGCCGGACGTCGTGATGCGCCGATCGCCGCTGGCCAGCAGCCGTTCGCGTACGTCGTCCGGCAGCGACGGGCTGCTGGCTATGTCGAACCGCAGATGTATGGCCGTCGCGACCTTGTTGACGTTTTGCCCGCCGGCGCCCCGTGAGCGCACCGCGGCCATGTCGATCTCGGACATCGGTATTCGCAATGATTCTGTGACCACGAGTTGATCCATCGGACAGCGATATCGGAAGTCGTAGACGAAGCCCGGCGCAGCGACGGGCCGCGCCTTTGCGATCGTGCAGCGTATCACAGGCCCGCCAATCGGCGCGGCCTGTGCCAAATCTGGCCTAAATGCGGCGTTTCGCGGACGGCCCCGCAGCGGGATCGGGTGTAGTTTGAAACTGCGCAGGACGCGCACACAAGCGGTAAATCAAAAGGAGATTGAAATGCGGGTATTGACAGCGAATGAAGTCCGGCAGGTCACGGGCGCGGGGTCGTGTGCGAACGGCAACGACATCGGCGGAATCACCGATTTCCCCGGCCTCGGCCAGGACCTGATCGACATCTACGAAGGCCTGGTCGGGGCGACCTCACAC